>JBLHOS010000001.1:0-168465 GCA_047623825.1 Paracoccaceae bacterium
ACTGCGCAACGGCGGGGCGGACAGTCTGGTCCTGTGTTGATCCGTCCAGAGGATGGACCGGTCGCTTGGTCGCCTACGAAAGATGACAGCCCGGCTGAGCTGCAGCCAGCACTGGATCAACGATCATTGCGGGAAACTGAAGAACGACGTCGATTGCTTTATGTCGCGATGACACGCGCTGAAAGTTGGCTGATCGTGTGTGCGGCAGGGGAGTTGGGCGCGAACGTACAGGGCAGTTGGTACGGGATTTTGCGTGAAAGCGTTCAGGCGCTTGAACCACAGGCGCAAGTTTTCTTTGGTGAAGTTGGCGGGCTGCGGCTGCAAACTGGCGACTGGTCATTGGGCGCACGTGATGAGAGTGCCGACAATGGCGCGCGCGCGCCGTTGCCATATTGGGCGATTGAGCCTGCACCTGCGCCAGTGCGCGCGCCGGAGGTTCGATCCCCTTCAGATCTGGGTGGCGCAAAGGCGCTAGCGGGTGACACCGGACTAAGTGAGGAGGGTGCCAAGCAAAGGGGCCGCCGCGTCCATGCCCTGTTAGAGCATCTTTGGGATCAGACCCCTGCCAGCTGGCGGGCATTCGCTCCGATGATTCTCGCCGCAGAGGGTGCGCTTACGGACGCAGAATTTGAGGATGTTTTTGCCGAAGCAGCGGCGGTTCTGTCCGCACCTTCAATGGCGGCTATTTTTCATCCTGACGCATTGACCGAGGTCAGCCTGACCGGCCACAGCGCGATATTACAGGCGCAAGTCATGGGGCAGATTGACCGACTACTGGTTGAACCGACCCGGGTTCTGGCGGTTGATTTTAAATCAAACGCGATTGTGCCGAAGAATTCAGACGCAGTTCCAGAAGGAATTTTGCGTCAAATGGGTGCATATGCGGAACTTCTGGGCGCGATTTATCCTGATCGTCGGATTGATCTCGCCATTCTTTGGACAAATTCAGCGGAATTGATGGAAGTTCCACACACCCGCGTGATGGATGCGTTGCAAAGGGCGGCCAATGCTTGACGTTCAGGGGCACCGTTCTTAGGTTCACCCACCAAATAAACGTTTTACCGCATTCAGGAGAGCTTCTCATGGCCACCATCGTAGTTACTGACGCCACCTTTGATGCCGAAGTGCGCCAAGCCGATATTCCCGTAATCGTTGATTTCTGGGCCGAATGGTGTGGCCCTTGCAGACAGATCGGCCCCGCACTTGAGGAGCTGTCGGCTGAGTACGATGGCAAGATCAAGATCGTCAAAGTGAATGTGGATGAAAATCCGAACGCCCCTGTCCAGTTGGGTGTGCGCGGTATCCCGGCACTGTTCATGTTCAAAGACGGTGAGGTTGTATCTAACAAGGTTGGCGCCGCGCCAAAGGCGGCGCTTCAAAAGTGGATTGAAGAAACGATCTAAGTTCGCGCCACACCTGCAGAACGAAAAAAAGGGCACCTCAGCGGTGCCCTTTTTCTTTGGTGTTGTCCCGGGCCCAACGAAGGCCAGGGACAGATTTTCTTAAGAAGACTTAGTGAACTCTGGATAAGCTTCCATACCCATTTCTGCGATGTCGAGACCTGTGATCTCATCTTCTTCAGAGACCCGGATACCCATTGTGAACTTCAGGATATACCAGACGATCGCCGAGGAGATGACGACGAACGCGCCAACCACCAGGATCGAATAAAGCTGGACGCCGATGGACGCGTCGGGGTTCGTCAGAACCACCGCGATTGTGCCCCAGATACCTGCAAACAGGTGAACCGGGATCGCACCAACAACATCATCAATTTTCAACTTGTCGAGCAGTGGAACGGCAATAACTACGATCACACCGCCGAAAGCACCGATAAGTGTCGCCACGCCCAAACTTGGGGTCAGCGGCTCAGCAGTAATCGAAACCAGACCGGCAAGTGCGCCGTTCAGGATCATCGTCAGGTCAGGCTTTTTGTAGAGGAGCTGAGACAGGATCAGAGCTGCGATTGCACCACCAGCAGCTGCTGTGTTGGTGTTGGCGAAGATGCGGGAGACGTCTGCAACGTCGCCGATTGACCCCATCGCCAATTGTGAACCACCGTTAAAGCCAAACCAGCCAAGCCACAGGATGAACGTACCCAATGTGGCCAACGCCAGGTTGGAGCCAGGCATCGGGTTGATCTTGCCATCTTTGTATTTGCCAAGACGTGGCCCCAGGATAATCGCACCTGTCAAAGCTGCCCAGCCACCTACAGAGTGCACAACAGTCGAACCTGCAAAGTCTAGGAAACCCATCGCGTCAAGGAAGCCACCGCCCCATTTCCAGGAGGCCTGGAGAGGGTAAATGAAGCCAGTCAGAACGATCACAAAGATCAGAAACGGCCACAGCTTGATACGCTCAGCAACTGTACCAGACACGATCGATGCGGTTGCCGCACAGAACATCAACTGAAAGAAGAAGTCAGAGCCGGTGGAGGCATACGAATAGTCATCTGCACCCGTCGCATCGACACCGACAGCTTCGAGGACACCGATAGCTGGGAACAACGCAGACAATACGCCGTCAATTGCCCAGTCACCCAATGGGTACATCAGGTTGTATCCGACCAGATAATAGAAAATCGACGCTAGACTGAACAGCGCCATGTTCTTGGTCAGCTGCATTGTCACGTTCTTTGAACGGACCAAGCCGGCCTCGAGCATGGTAAAACCCGCCGCCATGAAGAAGACTAGGAAGCCACCAACAAGAAACAGAACGGAGTTGAGAATAAAGACCACATCAGTGGGAACGATGGCAGGGACTTCGGCGTCCTGCGCAATCCCCATCGCGGGCATTAGGGCAGCAGCAACAGCGACCGCCGGAAGTAGCTTTTTGATTTGCATGATTTCGTTTCCTTGGTTCGAACAGCGCGTCTTACAGCGCGTCGTCGTTGGTTTCGCCGGTCCGGACGCGAACCGCTGAGGCCACGTCGAGGACGAAAATCTTGCCGTCACCGATTTTGTCGGTCTTGGCAGTGGTTTGGATTGTTTCGACAACCTGATCGGCCATAGCGGCCGAAACGACGATCTCTAACTTTACTTTTGGTACGAAGTTCACGGCATATTCTGCGCCACGGTAGATTTCTGTGTGGCCTGATTGTGAGCCAAAGCCCTTGATCTCGGTGACCATCATTCCGCGTACGCCGATAGCTGTCAGCGCTTCACGGACCTCCTCGAGCTTGAACGGCTTGATTGCTGCTATGATGAGTTTCACGGTTTTACCCTTCCGTTGGTAATTGTCCCCCTTGGGAACTCACGCACCCAAAACAGTGTGAGTTGGGGGTGAGAGCAACGAAGCGTTAAGCTCTTTGGCTCCTCGAAATGCCAGTGTATGATTTTTTGGCGCATTTTCAGGCAAATGCATAAAAAAAAGGCATACAAAAAAACTTACTGTATTGTCCTAGTCTCTCTACATTCGACTCTAGTCTCCCTATGTTATGTCGAAATGGGCAAGGACAGACATGGCGCAATCAGGAAATGGTCGTCAGCCACCTAACGGTAGTGGACGCAAGTTGGTTGCAGATCGCCGGGCATCGTCGGCTGCGGCAACCAAGCAAAAACAGACAACGATCAAACCGCGAAAGCCCGCTGCGAACAAATCCGCTCGTCGGGGAGTTGTGGCGTGGGTTCGGGCGATTGTCATTTGGTGCCTCCGCATGATCTTTGCTGTCGTTTGGCGCACGGCTGCCATCCTTGGGCTGATCCTGTTGGGCTCAACCGCCTACTACTATAGTCAATTTTCACCCGTCAGTGAGGTTGCAGACGCTCGGGCGCGAGGATCAGTGACGATGCTGGACCGTGATGGAAACGTCTTCGCTTGGCGTGGGGAGCAATATGGTGGGTTGATTGATCTGGCCCGTGTTTCGCCACATCTGGTTAACGCGGTCGTGGCAACCGAAGATCGACGGTTCTATAGTCATTTGGGTATTTCACCGCGCGGTATCGCCAGCGCTGTGCGGATCAACTTGCGCGAAGGCCGCGGGCCGCTTGAGGGGAATGGTGGATCGACCATTACCCAGCAGGTGGCCAAGTTGATGTGCTTGGGGATCGACTATGATCCCTCTGACGGCACAACCGAGGCGGCATATGAAGCTGAATGTCGGCGCACAACGTTATGGCGCAAAATTCAGGAAATTCCGTTCTCATTCGCCATGGAGGCGCGCTATTCCAAGGACGAGATCCTGACGATCTATTTCAACCGCGCCTATCTCGGTGCCGGTGCACGCGGCTTTGAGGCTGCAGCCCAACGCTATTTCGGGCAATCATCGACTGACCTTTTACCGCAGCAGGCCGCGATGTTGGCCGGCCTGTTGGTTGCACCGTCCTACTTCGCACCGACGCGAAACCTTGAGCGCGCCCAGGATCGTGCAAATGTTGTGATGAACTCGATGGAGCAGCAAGGCTACCTAACCACGGCCGAAGCCGACGCCGCCCGTGCAGCACCTGCCACGTTGTCAAGCGCCGCTGAGGCCCGCGCCGGGGGATATTTCGCTGATTGGATCATGGAGCAAGGCCCCGCATTCTTGACCAGCGAGACGACCGAGGATGTCATCATTCGCACGACCTTTGATCAAGACATGCAGATCGCCGCAGAGGAAGCACTGGCCGCAGTGTTTACAAACGACGTGAGCGAAGGGTCCGAGGCGCAGGCCGCAATTGTCGTGATGTCGGCAGACGGTGCTGTTCGTGCCATGGTCGGGGGGCGTGAAACGCGTGTCTCAGGCCAATTTAACCGCGCCACACAGGCGATGCGCCAAACAGGCAGCGCGTTCAAACCCTTTGTCTATGCAACAGCATTGGATCTGGGGTGGCGGTTCGATGACATGATCGAAGATGCCCCCCTGACAATTAATATACCGGGCTCAGGTCCCTATTCGCCGCGCAACTACACCAATGAGTTTTATGGCATGGTCACGTTGACCGATGCGTTGCGGGCGTCGCTGAACACTGCTGCAGTCCGACTATCTGAGGAAGTTGGTCGCGAAAATGTGCGCACCGTCGCCTCCTCGTTCGGGATCCAAAGTGATCTGGCGCTTGGGCCGGCACTGGCGCTTGGCGCATCCGAAAGCACCCTGATCGACATGACTGGCGCCTATGCCGGGATCTTGAATGGTGGGTCTGCGGTGCGGCCTTATGGGCTAGTGGATTTGCGTTTGCTGGGCGAAAGTGAGCCGTTGATTGGTCAGGACGGTGGCATGCAAGAGCGGGTCATCTCAACCGAGGCTGCTCGGCAATTGACTTATATGATGGCTGAGGTTGTGGCGAATGGCACAGGTCGTCGTGCCCAGCTTGAGGATCGACCCGTCGCAGGCAAGACTGGCACGACGCAGGCCGCGCGCGATGCCTGGTTTGTCGGGTTTACGGCGGATTACGTGGCCGGTGTCTGGATGGGTTACGACGACAACACACCTCTGACCGGTGTCACCGGTGGCGGCCTGCCGGCAGAGATCTGGCGCCAGACAATGTCGCGCATTCACGAAGGACTTCCACCGCGCCCCCTGCCGATGATTGACCCGATCGCTGAGGCTCGCCCGGCGCCACTGGTGCAAACGCCCGAAGGTTGGGACAGTCGCCCTGACCTTGCAGAGCAAATTTTGATGGAAGTGTTGGGCGGCCTGCTGGGAAGGCGCGACCGTTAGCTCCTAACCCAAGCTTTGTAGATCAACGATCAACTGGTCAATATCGCCACCGCGCCGATCCAGCATAGCGCCAATTTCGGTGCGCTCGGTCGTGCGCAAATTGACGCCCTCAATCACGAGGTTGAAAAAGCGATCTTGGCCACTGCCATCTGAAACCAGCCAAATAACCTCAAATGGGTTATTCCCGCTCAGATAGGCCGTCGATGTGACTTCATAAAAGCTGCGCACAGCGCGAGCTTGGTTTACTTCGATCTGCCCGCCGATGAACTCACGGAAGCGGCGACCGTATTTGCGGGCCATGTAACCCTGAAAGGCAGCGATGAATTGCTCTTGCTGGCTGTTACTGGCCCGACGCCAATCCACACCCATGACGGTCTGGGCAATGATCGGCATATCGGCATAGCGCACCAATAGCTGATCAAAATCTCTGAGCATCCGATCCTCAGAATTCCCCGAGTCGATGATGATCTGAATGTCGGCGACCAGGCGGCCCACCAAATCTCGCGCTTGTTCCGTGGTAAAGGCATGCGCGGGCAAACCCAATGTTGCAGCCAAGGCGCCTGCGCCAGACAAGATGCCGAATTGGCGGCGGGAAAGGTCGAATTTATTCTGCATAGGGGTCCTCATACGGATCAAAATATTCTGGCTCGGCATCGCCACGTAATTTAAACCGACGGTTCTGAAGATAAAGCGACCGAGCTTGCGCGTAGCCGTCCTCACTTTGGTAAAATATACTGTCGATGAAGTCGGAATACCTGTAGCGATCACCAAATCGTGAGGTGATGTTAACGCCGTTGGCGTAATCCAGCTCAGGTGTATCAAATACATACCGCAGTGGGTTGAGAGCCGTATCGACGATTAATCCGGCAAAATCGCGCTGAGTGCTTGGCCCAACGACTGGCAATTCAACAAACTCCCCTTCGCCGACGCCCCAAAGATGCAGGGTTTCGCCGAAATCCGTGCTCCGTTCGGTGACGCCCATGGCCGTGGCAGGATCAAAAATACCAGCAATGCCTATCGTGGAATTGATGGCAAAGCGCAGGGTGTTTTGGGCCGCAGCGCCGATCCGCAACTGTAGAATGTTGTTTACGACATGTCCCGGTTGGTTAAGATTTGACGCTGCATTTCCAATGCCTTGGCGGATCGGCTCAGGCACAATTGTGCCGTACGCGGTTGAGGCCGGCCGCACAAACGCCCGGTCAATCGCCAGATTAACCTCATGAACCTCACGGTTGTCGATTTCGTTTGGGTCATAGATTAGGTCACTTGTTGGCACCTCTGCAGGGCCACATGATGCCAGCAACAGCATCAAGACAAATGATGGGGTCATAATCCGGCTCTTACTCAACAATTTAAACACGTTTGCTCTCGATCCAGCAGTTCAAAGACTTCTCCGATGATAGTCTTTCCATATCGACTTTACAGGTGGGGTGAAGGTAATTTGTCCAATTCTCTCTGAATTTCCCTACGACTGTGGCTAGCGTGCCCGTGAATCCAGCATGCCAATTAGACATTTGCCGATCTTAGATCAACACTAGGTCGTCGTCTTACCATTCGGGGAATGCACCACCGCGCAGGTGCTGATCGCCCCTTCCATCCCGCGCTGCAGACCGCTAGCCTGCCGGCGATCAACACATGGCTCGGAGTGAGTAAATGACGATAGATATCGAAGCACGTTTGACTGAACTGGGTATCACTATGCCCAATGCCCCGGCTCCGGCTGCCAACTATGTGCCGTTTGTGATCGTCGGTGACATGGTCTTCATCTCTGGGCAGGTGTCCTCAGATGCGAATGGTTTCATAACCGGCAAAATCGGTGCGGATTTGACGACTGAACAGGGAGCTGCTGCTGCCCGCACTTGCGCGATCAGCCTGCTGTCGCAAGTCAAGGCTGCCTGCGGTGGGGACCTGACGCGTTTGGTACGCGCTGTTAAATTGACGGGGTTTGTGAATTCGACCCCAGATTTCACTGAGCAACCAAAGGTGATCAACGGCGCGTCTGATGTTCTTGTTGAGATCTTGGGCGATGCAGGCCGGCACAGCCGCTCTGCGGTCAGTGCAGGCGCGTTGCCATTCAATGTCGCTGTCGAAATTGAAGGTATTTTCCAGATCAAGCCATGAGGCTTTCACCGATTTTCTTGACGACGCCTCTGGCGCATCGTGGCTTTCACGATGTGTCTCAGCGCATTCCAGAGAACTCAGCCGCCGGGATTCGGCGTGCGATTAGCGGGGGCTTTGGGGCAGAGATCGACCTGCAACTCTCCGCCGATGGCGTGGCGATGGTTTTTCATGACAATACACTGGACCGGATGACCGACGCTGTAGGCCCCGTGCGGGACTGGTCGTGCCAAGAGCTATCGGATCTCAAACTAAATCTCAGCAATGAGACGATCCATACCTTTCGCCAGATCCTGCATTTAGTAGATGGCCGCGCGCCGCTTTTGATCGAACTAAAGGATCAATCGGGTCATCTTGAGCCCGGCCCGGATGATCTGGAACGGGCCGTCGTGTCGGATTTGGAGGGGTATAGGGGGCCAGTCGCCGTCATGTCTTTTAATCCCTATATGATGCAATCGCTGCGGGAACTTGCACCCAACATCACGCGCGGGATTGTCAGCGAAGGCTTTGATGCAGACGCATGGCCCCGGCTCAGCTCGGCTCGCCGCGAAGAGCTGCGCAATATCTCCTCATTTGACCGGGTCGCTGCCGATTTCATCAGTCATGACTGTCGCGATTTGGCTAACCCCCGGGTTGCGGAGTTGAAAGCCAAGGGCGTTCCGATCTTGTGCTGGACCGTCCGATCACCTGGTGTTGAGGTAGAGGCGCGCGAGGTTGCTGATAATGTGACGTTCGAAGGATACGTTCCGACGCTTGACCCGGACTGATGGCAACCCACCTCTAGCACATTCTGGCAAAAGGGCTGCACCGTGCGTGATGATTTTCAAATCAAAGTTTCTGCACTGGAGACGCTATCGGGGTTGACCGAGGCCGAATGGGACAGTTGTGCGTGCCCTGAGGCGTCAGACGGTGGGCCACCGTCGGATCCCTTTACCACCTACCGTTTCCTGAAGGCACTCGAAGACAGCGGCTCTGTCGGACCAGGCAGCGGGTGGCAGCCGCGCTATCTTGTAGCGCGTGCCGGCGATCAGGTGATTGCTGTCACGCCACTTTATGCAAAGGGCCATAGTCAGGGCGAATACATCTTTGATCACAACTGGGCCCAAGCCTATGAGCAGGCTGGTGGTCGCTATTATCCCAAACTGCAAATGGCGGTTCCGTTTACGCCTGCAACTGGGCGGCGGTTTCTAACCAAACCCAGCTGGGAAAGCGTTGGGCGTAGTGCCTTGGTTCAGGGGGCCGTTCAGATCGCCACTGAAAACCTTTTGTCCTCAATTCACATTACGTTTTGCACCGAAGACGAGGCCACGGCAGGCGTAGAGATGGGATTACTGCGCCGCACGTCACAGCAGTTTCATTGGTTGAATGACGGCTACGCGGATTTCGATCAGTTTCTGGCGACGCTCAGTTCGCGCAAACGCAAAAATATTCGCAAAGAACGTGCTCAAGCACAGGATTTCGGCGGAGAGATTGTCGCGCTTTCAGGTGACGAAATTCAACCCCACCATTGGGACGCTTTTTGGCAATTCTACCAAGACACCGGTGCGCGCAAATGGGGCACACCTTATTTGACGCGTCGCTTCTTTCACCTTGCGCAGGAAAGTTTGTGTGACGACATGCTGCTGGTATTGGCGCTGCGCGACGGTGTGCCAATAGCAGGTGCGCTGAATTTCATCGGTCGCGATGTGCTTTATGGGCGCTACTGGGGCTGCGTCGAAGATCATGCCTGCCTGCATTTTGAGTTGTGTTACTATAAAGCGATTGATGCTGCCATCACGCGCGGATTGTCCCGGGTTGAGGCAGGCGCACAGGGCAGTCACAAATTAGCGCGCGGTTACATGCCAGTAACGACCCATTCATTGCATTGGATTGCGGACGAAGGGTTTAAAAACGCGATCGATCAATATTTGGTGGCAGAGCGTGCCGCTGTTGATGAAGAAATCGAAGTGCTGACCAGCTATGGGCCGTTCAAGCACGCAAACGTAGAGGAACAAGAATGACACCGAAACTTAGCCCTGCAGACCGAGCCACAGACCTTGCCCCATTGTTGGCCAGTGGTTGGACAGAAGTTGACGGCCGCGATGCCTTACATAAAACCTTTGTCTTCAAGAACTTTGTCGAAGCATTTGGTTGGATGACGCGGGCTGCAATTGAAGCTGAAAAGCTGGACCATCATCCAGAGTGGTCGAACGTCTACCGCACGGTTGAGGTTACGTTGACAACACATGACGCCGATGGTCTGAGTCCACTTGACGTCCAGCTTGCGACGAAATTTGATCGACTGTTTGGCTCATAAATGAACCTAGAGACTATTCTTGGAACCCAGATCGCTGATGGCGTGACTGTTGGTGATTTGTTCAACGTCGACTTCTTGGCGACTATTTTGGGTAATGTCTTTGCGGCCGTCCTAATTATCGTGGCCGCGTTTATTTTTGCTGGTTGGGTCCGGCGTCGAATCATAAAGATCTCACGCCGTCATGCCCAACTCGACAACACTTTGTTCTCATTTTTTGCCAATGTCAGCCGCTATGTGATCCTTGCGTTTGCGGTGATCTTTGTCCTCAACACATTTGGTCTGCAAACCACATCGCTGGTCGCGGCCTTTGGTGCCGCGGGTCTGGCCATTGGCTTGGCGTTGCAGGGTACGTTGTCGAATTTGGCGGCTGGGGTAATGATTGTGGCGTTCCGCCCGATAAAATTAGACGATTTCGTTGAGGTCGGCGGCCAAATGGGTACGGTGAAATCGATTTCCTTGAATTTGGTTGAGTTGGCGACCATCGGAAACGTGCAGGTCTTGATCCCAAACTCCCAAGTTTGGGGAAATCAGATCGTGAACTATTCGGCCTATTCCACGCGACGTGCCGAATGGAGTTTTGGTGTCAGCTACGGCACCGATCTGGCGAAAGCGGAGAAGATCATCCTTGAGACGATCATGGGCGATCCGCGTAGTAAATCCGACCCTGAGCCGTTTATTCAGGTCAATAACCTGAATACCAGCTCAGTTGATTTTCTGGTCCGGGTTTGGGTCGAAGCCAGCGACTATTTTGCTTATCAGGCCGATATGAAGCGCCTGGTCAAAGAAGCGTTGGATGCGAACGGGGTAGAGATCCCGTTTCCCACACGTACAATCATCACCGCGACATGAAAAAAGGGCCGCATCGACTGCGGCCCTGTCTCAACTGGTGATTGTTAAAACCTTTAGATCGCTGCGAGCATCGCCTCACCACCAGAGATTTCGCAAGTCCCGGGGCTTTCTTCGCGGTGCAAAACCTTGACGACGCCATCTTCGACATACATCGCATAGCGCTGTGAGCGCGCCATCAGGCCAACAGGCGGGGCATCAAAATTCATTCCGATGGCGGTTGTGAATTTGCTTTCGGCATCAGACATCATTGTGATGCTGGCTGCGCCTGCACCGGTTGCCTCACTCCATGCTTTCATAACAAACGGGTCGTTGACAGAGATGCAGATCACCTCATCAATCCCTTTGGTTTTAAACGCTTCTCTGGTGCGGATGAAACTTGGCACATGTGCTGAATGACAGGTTGGTGTGAATGCACCGGGCACGGCAAAAAGCACAACTTTGCGCCCGGCCATTTTATCGGATAAATTGACCTGCTCCGGCCCGGCGTCTCCGATGTGCACCAATGTGGCATGAGGCAACGTATCCCCGACTGAAATCGCCATAAAATTTTCCTTCACTTGTGTTCCTTGAGCCCCAAGATATAGGGTTTAAGGCGGCTCTCGCCAATGACGAACGAAGGAAATTGTATGAGGCATATCATTGTGATCGGGGCAGGGCAGGCCGGGTCGTCTTTGGTGGCCAAATTACGCGCCGAAAAATACGCTGGAAAGATAACGCTTATCGGCGAAGAGGCCGTCCTGCCTTACCAGCGCCCGCCACTCTCCAAGAAGTATTTGTTGGGTGAGATGGATCTTGAACGCCTCTATCTTCGTCCAAGAGCGTTTTATGTGGATAATCAGATAGATTTGCATCTGGCACAGACTGCCGTTGCGATTGATCGTGCCGACAAGGTGGTCATCACTGGTGGGGTTTCGATGCCCTATGATCAGTTGGCGTTGACTACCGGATCTGTTCCCCGTCGCTTGCCCGCATCGATTGGCGGCGAATTGGGCGGTGTGCATGTTGTGCGGACACTTGCCGATGTTGATGAAATGGCCGCCGGTGTGCGCGAAGGTGCGCGCCTTTTGGTCGTTGGTGGTGGCTATATAGGGCTGGAGGCCGCGGCGGTTGCTGCGCGCCGTGGCATGCAGGTCACGCTGGTTGAGATGGCGGACCGGATCCTTCAGCGGGTTGCCTGTCGAGAAACCTCAGACTATTTCCGCGCGCTTCATTCCGACCACGGTGTCGATATTCGTGAAGGCGTCGGTTTGGCGCGTTTGTTAGGTCAGACACAAGTCACTGGTGCTCAGCTGACTGATGGCACTGAATTGACGGTAGATATGGTGATTGTTGGGGTTGGGATTACCCCGGCCTCTGGTCTGGCCGAAGCGGCTGGCCTGGAGATCGACAATGGGATCAAGACAGATGCCTATGGTCAGACATCAGACCCTGACATTTGGTCCGCCGGTGATTGTGCATCGTTCGTTTTTCGCGAGCAACGGATCCGTCTAGAAAGCGTACAGAATGCGATTGATCAGGCAGAAGTTGTCGCAAAGAACATGTTGGGTGCTGCTGAGATCTATCAGCCATACCCTTGGTTCTGGTCTGATCAGTACGACGTAAAGTTGCAAATAGCAGGCTTGAATACCGGTTATGACGACGTCGTCATCCGCCAAGGTGCCACCAAGGGCAGCGCGTCTCATTGGTATTTCCAAGCTGATCAATTGCTAGCTGTCGACGCGATGAACGACCCGCGCGCCTATATGGTCGGCAAACGATTGTTGGAGGCTGGCAAAAGCCCTGCGGCCACTGTCGTCGGCGATAGTTCAGTCGACCTGAAATCCCTTTTGTCGGGATGAGGATCATTGCCGGAAAAATGCGGGGCAAACGTTTAGCCCTTGTCGGTCAGGGTGATGCGAGTGCTCATCTGCGTCCAACCACTGACAGGGTGCGCGAAAGCCTGTTCAATCTTTTGATTAATGGCGGATACGGCGCGCCGATCAATGGTGCGCGTGTCCTTGATCTCTTTGCGGGCACCGGAGCACTTGGGCTTGAGGCGCTGTCGCGCGGCGCGTCATTTGCGATGTTCGTGGATAACGGGCCTACTGCGCAAAGCCTGCTGAAACAGAACATCGCGCTTTGCAACGCGCAACCCGTTAGCAAGATCAACAGGCGTGATGCCGCCAAATTGGGGCCGAACACCACATTGCCCTTCGATCTGGTCTTTCTGGATCCGCCTTATGGAAAAAGCATGGGGGAGCGAACGTTGGAGGCCGCACTGCAAGGCAACTGGTTGGCGCCAGAGGCCCTGATCGTGTGGGAGGAAAGCGCGCCCCCGACAATCAGTGCAGACTTTGAGGGGCTGGACCAGCGCCGGTACGGCACCACGATCATCACGATTGCACGGCGACGTCCACTTTAACTCAATTCTATCGCACCATCTGGAAATCGGTCGCGGTTGCGAGGTTGTAGAGTTGGTGCTCATATGTGAATGATCCAAGAAAATAACACACCCTAAGAGTAGTATTTTCAGGTCATGCCCGACGCGTCCGCGCTGCTAGCTTCCGTCTTTGGTTTCTCCAGCTTCCGGCCGGGGCAACAAGAGATCGTTGAGGCCGTAACAGCGGGAAAGAACACCCTCGCGATCATGCCAACGGGTGGCGGAAAATCCCTGTGCTTCCAACTTCCAGCACTTTGCCGTGAAGGCGTCACGGTTGTTATATCCCCTTTGATTGCGTTGATGCGAGATCAAGTGCGGGGAATGACCGAAGTGGGCGTCGGCGCGGGTGCGCTTACCTCTGGCAATACCGAAGAAGAGATTGACGCGGTCTGGGCTGGTCTAGAACGAGGTGAGATCAAACTGCTCTATATGGCGCCAGAGCGATTGGCAGCCTCTGGGACAGAGCGGATGCTCAAACGTATCGGTGTCTCGATGATCGCCGTGGACGAGGCGCATTGCGTCAGCCAATGGGGACATGATTTCAGGCCAGATTATCTGCGGATCGGGGCGCTGCGCCGAACCCTGAATGTCCCACTTGCCGCCTTTACGGCGACAGCAGATGCAGAGACGCGCGATGAGATCGTCGCCCGACTTTTTGATGGGCATCCGCCAGAGATCTTCTTGCACGGCTTTGACCGCCCGAACCTGACCTTGGCATTTGAAATCAAGGATAATCCACGCCGCCAGATCTTGGAATTTGCGGCAGCCCGTAAAGGCCAATCCGGGATCGTCTATTGCGGAACGCGGGCCAAAACTGAAACGCTTGCCAAAGCATTGCGCGAAGCGGGCCACACTGCGTGTCATTACCACGGCGGCATGGATGCCGAAGATAGGCGGATCGTTGAGGGACGGTTCGCCCGTGAGGATGGGTTGATTGTGGTGGCGACCATCGCCTTTGGGATGGGCGTCGACAAATCAGATATCCGGTGGGTCGCCCATGCCGATCTGCCGAAATCGGTTGAAAGCTATTATCAGGAAATCGGTCGTGCCGGTCGGGATGGCGCGCCTGCCGATACACTCACGCTTTATGGTGCTGACGATATCCGTTTCCGCCGCCAGCAAATTGACGAAGGACTGGCGCCGGCGGAGCGTAAGTCAGCGGATCATGCGCGCCTGAATGCATTGCTGGGGCTGGCTGAGGCGCTGTCGTGCCGTCGTGAAAACCTTTTGGGATATTTTGGAGAGACCGTCACAAATTGTGGCAATTGTGATCTGTGCCTGTCCCCGGTCGAAACTTTTGACGGCACTGTCGCGGTTCGCAAGGCACTGTCGGCGATGTTGCGCACCGGTGAGTATTTCGGTGCGGGTCACCTGATAGATATTCTGTTGGGCGCGCAGACCGAAAAGATCATGCAACGTGGGCATGACAAATTACCAACCTACGGGGTGGGCAAGGAATATGACAAACGCCAATGGCAGGCCGTCTTTCGCCAAATGATGGGCCATGATCTCGTGCGCCCTGACGCCGAAAGGTACGGCGCCCTTCGCATGACTGAGGCTGCCCGTCCTATCCTGCGCGATGAGGCGAGGATCACATTGCGCCGAGATACGATCACCAAAGGCAGCAGTCGCCCGGCAGTGAAAATGCTGGTGTCGGAGGACGACGCACCACTTTTGTCCGCACTGAAAGCCAAGCGTCGTGCGCTGGCCGAGGAAGCCCGCGTTCCGGCCTATCTTATCTTCAACGACAAGACGCTGATCGAAATGGCCGAAACCAAACCGGAGACGTTGGACGACATGGCGCGCATTGGTGGCGTTGGAGCGACCAAGCTGGAGCGTTATGGCGCAACTTTCTTGCAAATAGTCACGGGGGCTGTCGCGACGCCCGCCCATCCCGCCCGACGTAAATTAGCTGGACGGACGGCAGGCGCTGTCTACGATCGGCTTTTGGCGGCGCAGACTGATCTGACCCGAGGGCGAAGTGGCACCGAGAAGCCATTATCCTGTTCCTCCGCGATCTTGGCCAAAGTGGCAGATTTGAAGCCCGGTGATCATGGCGGCTTGCTGCGCCTGTTGGGTGACAAAAAGGCCGAACGATTTGGTGAGACCTTCATGAATATTCTGCACGAAGAGTAACGCTGTGCGGCCTTCCCACGTGCTAAATTGCGCTCTGCGACATCCTTCCAAATGGTCAAGCGGCGCCACTGCCTTAGGTTTATCAAAAATACGAAGGGATCTTTGATCATGCTGACAGTCATCTCACCTGCCAAACGTCTTGATTGGGCCGCGCGCGACGTTGCAACGACGGTGCCCGTGTTTCAGGCGGATGCAGATGCGTTGGTCAATTATGCCCGTAAGTTATCGATCACTGCTTTGCGTGAGCTAATGGATATCAGCCCTGATCTGGCCAAGCTGAATCACGACCGTTTTGCCAGCTTTTCCGAGACCAAGGATGACACGCGACCAGCGGCGATGGCGTTTGCTGGCGATACGTATACTGGGCTTGAGGCGGTCAGCCTTGACTCTGAGGATTTGCGGTTTGCACAGGAACACCTGCGTATTCTATCGGGCCTATATGGATTGCTGCGTCCGCTAGACGCGATCCAACCGTACCGTTTGGAAATGGGCAGCCGTCTGAAGACGCAACGAGGCCATAGCCTTTATGACTATTGGGGCAGTCAGGTTTCTGAGGCTTTGAACGCGCAAGCGGATGGGGTCGGCACAGACGTCTTGATCAACTGTGCCTCAATCGAATATTTCGGTGCGGTTGATCTAGCGGCGTTGAAAACGCGAGTGATAACGCCTGTCTTCTTGGAAGATAAACCCGCGGGTCCCAAGGTGGTCAGTTTTTTCGCGAAGAAGGCCCGGGGCGCTATGGCGCGGTTCATAGTTGAGCGTCGATTGACGACGCCCAAAGGCATCGTCGACTTTGATCTGGGTGGGTATGAATTTCAGCCAAGCCTCAGCACCGACGAAAAACCAGTCTTTCTACGGCCAGACGCCGTGATCAGCGCAACTGCTGCTGGGTGATTTAGTGATCTTTCGGGGCGGCTGCAAAAGTGGCTTTCTGCGCGCCGCTCGCTTCGGTCTGATAAAGATCGCGCCACTCGTTATACGGCATGCCATAAACGATCTCGCGCGCGTCATCCTTGCCAAGCTCGACGCCTTTTTCGGCAGCGGCCTCACCGTACCAGCGCGACAGGCAATTCCGGCAAAACCCTGACAGGTTCATCATGTCGATGTTTTGGACATCTGTCCGCGTGGCCAGATGGTCGCGCAACCGGCGAAAGGTGGCGGCTTCAAGCTCTATGCGGGTTTGGTCGTCCATGTTGATCTCCGGTGTTGGGGTCTGGTTATAGCTGGGCATCTTGCAGGGCCGCGTCAAGCAATGGGCTTAGCCTGCGCCCCCATGTGGCTTGTTGCTGTGCAGTTTTGATCAGATCATTGCGGATCTCGATCAAAACATGTGGCCGTCCAGGCCCAATGGCGTGTCGATCCATTGCATCACCCGGTAGGTGCCCCGAATAGGGTTCATTTGCGCCAATGCACAAATCATCCTCGGCTTGCAACCGGCCCAGCAAGGGGTCGGCCAACCGCCTGTCATTAGAAAAAAGCACGCCAATATGCCATGGCCGGACCGGTCGCCCTTGCAGTTGTGGTGTGAAGGAGTGGATCGAGATGATGACACGGTCGGGGCGCTTTGCCGCCAGATCTGCCAGAGCTGTGTGATAAGGCCGATGAAACAGCGTCAGCCTGCGCTTAACTTCGTCTGGGTCCGCGTGGCGGTTGGCTGGAATAATCGTTCCGTCATAAAGCCGCATCAACAGGGTTGGATCATCTTCAGACCGGTTTGGGTCAATTACCAGTCGTGAAAATTCGGATAGAATAACAGGTGCATTCAGCGCATCCCCCAATGCCGAGCTTACGCCAGCGGCCCCGACATCATAGGCGATATGGCGGTTCATATCAGCGGGCGACAATCCCAAATCGCCGCCATTCACCTCAGGTGGGACGCGGTTACTGGCATGATCACATGTCACTAGCCAGCGCGCAGTTCGATCTATGCCCTCAATACGAAATGCCACTTTCTGTCCTTCTTTAAAACCGGGTTTGGCAGAGAAGCCTCATATCTTACAGCATTGTCCTGTGCCAGTTGTCCTTCAAATGGATATGCGCCATATGTCTTCAGAATTGTGTGTGAGCGCAAACATTAACTTGTTTTGGGAGATTTGCCGAAGATGCGACGCCTACGTAATGTGAAAATCGTGGCCACGCTTGGGCCATCCTCCAGTGATTATGCAATGATCCGCGCCCTGTTTGAGGCTGGCGCCGATGTGTTTCGCCTAAATATGAGCCATGGCGATCATGACGAGATCCGTCAGCGCCATGAACATATCCGCAATGTTGAGACAGAGCTAGGTCGCCCGATCTGTATTCTGGCTGACCTTCAGGGTCCCAAATTGCGTTGTGGTGTTTTTGCTGATGGTCCCCATACCCTTGAAGTGGGTGCCACCTTTCGGTTTGATCTGGATGACGCGCCGGGCGATCTGCACCGTGTTCAGCTGCCCCACGTTGAGATTTTCAAAGCGCTTCAACCGGGCGCAAGCCTGCTGGTCAACGACGGCAAGATCAAATTGGCTGTTGAAGAGTGTGGTGATGACTTTGCGAATTGCCGGGTTGTCACCGGTGGTGAGATTTCCAACCGCAAAGGTGTGAACGTGCCGGATGTGGTCCTGCCACTTGCTGCGCTGTCTGACAAAGATCGCCGGGATCTGGAGTTTGTTTGCGACTTGGGAATTGATTGGTTGGCGCTAAGCTTTGTCCAACGCGCGGAAGACGTGACCGAGGCCCGTGCCCTTGTAGCTGGTCGCGCTGCAATCATGTCCAAGATTGAGAAGCCCGCAGCACTAATCGAATTTGAGAACATTTTGGCAGTATCCGATGGCATCATGGTTGCGCGGGGCGACCTGGGCGTTGAGTTGCCCGTCCAAAATGTACCACCGATCCAAAAGCGTCTTGTGCGCCGGTGTCGCGCCGTAGCCAAGCCGGTGATTGTGGCGACACAAATGCTTGAGTCGATGATCGAGAGCCCTGTGCCGACACGCGCCGAGGTCAGCGATGTTGCCGCCGCGATCTATGAGGGCGCAGATGGCGTTATGTTGAGCGCGGAAAGTGCTGCTGGCGCTTATCCGATCGAGGCCGTCACAACGATGAATAATGTTGCGATTGAGGTCGAATCAGATCCAAATTATTGGGAAATCATCGAGTCTTCGCGCAAAATTAGTCGTACAACTGTCGCCGATGGCATCGTCGCGGCGACCCGTGAGATTGCCGAGGCCGCCGAAATCAAAGCGATCTGCTGCTTCACTCAATCTGGAACCACAGCCGCACTGGTTGCCCGCGAACGCCCGCGAGTTCCGATCATTGCCCTAACATCATTGATCAACACAGCCCGTCGAATGACGATGACCTGGGGCACCAACTGCTTTGTTACCGGCGAAGTGAACCGCTTTAAAATGGCGGTGGTCAGTGCTGCGCGGATCGCCCGCGACGGTGGATTTGCAACTAACGAAGACCAGATCGTCGTCACGGCTGGTTTGCCGTTTAACGTTGCGGGAACGACCAATATTTTGCGGGTCGCACCGTGTGACGAACGGCTGATCTTTAATGTCGATTCTGAATGAGTGTTGCGCCTGATATACTGGTTGTCTTGGCAACCTTGATCGTTGGGCTTTCGCTGGCCTCGCTGCTATCGGCGTGGGCTGACCGCAAGCGCCCGATCATGGCGTTTGTCAGTCTGATTATTGGTGTGGGCACGTTCATTTATGTCCACACCCAACAAACCAACGGGCTGGAATGGCGCGACGTTCCAAATTCTTTCATTTCAGTTGTAGCGCGCGTGATCAACTAACCCCTTGTCTATAGGCCAAAATGGATCTATCAGGCGCATTCTTACGGCGCGGCGGGCCAAAATGGCATGCCTACTCGCGCTTGAACGGACCCTAAAGAGGAGACGAAAATGCCTAAGATGAAGACCAAGTCGAGTGCCAAAAAGCGCTTTAAGATGACGGCCTCAGGCCGCGTTAAAGCCGGCCAAGCCGGTAAACGTCATGGGATGATCAAGCGGACAACTAAGTTTATCCGCGACGCTCGGGGGACGACCACTTTGTCCCGTCAGGACGAAAAGATCGTTAAATCCTACATGCCATACGCGCGCTAAGGAGGCTTTGAAATATGTCCAGAGTTAAAGGTGGTACAACCACCCACGCCCGCCACAAAAAAGTAATTAAGGCCGCCAAAGGCTACTACGGTAGTCGGTCTACTGCTTTCCGCACAGCAACACAGGCTGTCGATAAGGCGAACCAATACGCAACACGCGACCGCAAAAATCGCAAACGCCAGTTCCGCGCATTGTGGATCCAGCGGATCAACGCGGCTGTACGGTCTCACGATGAGGGGCTGACCTATTCGCGCTTCATCAACGGCCTGGCACTTGCCGGAATCGAAGTGGACCGCAAGGTCCTAGCCGATCTGGCCGTGCATGAGCCGGCTGCGTTCGGTGCGATCGTTGAGCAAGCCAAGGCTGCACTACCAGCCTAAAGCACGCAGAATGTCGCAATCATTAGCCCCTCAGAGACGAGATCTCTGGGGGGTTTTTTCGTGTTAATCGATTTGATCCACAAAGGATAAAATTTGCATCAATAGGGTCATATTGTTGCCATTTTCCGCTCTTAGCACATTTCCACTATAACAGCACCTTGCGGGCATCTAGATGGCACGAATTAGCGAACTGCATTATTCCAATGCTTTTGCGTCCAGTACTGGCGTCAGTGAGTTTCTAGAAATTGCACTGTCAGCAGGTGAAGATCCGGCCGATTTCACCGTTGGGTTTTATCAAAGTAATGGAACGTCGGACCTGTCGATTTCCTTGTCCGATCCGGGCGTGCAGGTCACCTATGACATGCAAACCGATGAATTCATCTACGTCATCTCAGCGGATTTTTTTAATATTCGGCTGACCGATCCAGATGGTGGCGGTTCAAACAACTATGAGGCATACGCCCTCGTCAATACGACCACGAACGATGTCATTGATTTCTACGACATTGGCGGTGGAACGATCAATATATTGGCCACCAACGGCGTAGCGAACGGTGCAATTTCGACCAACCTTGCAACACCGACAGACGCGAATTCCTCGACCTACTCGCTTCAGTTCAATCAGCCAAATCCAACAACGCTAAGCTATGATGCGCTTAGTGAGGGCGACACTGGGATCGTGTGCTTCGTTTCTGGCACACGCATTTCAACGCCAACCGGATACCGGCCAGTTGAGGCCCTGCGTGCCGGTGACATGGTCGTTACTGATGATGATGGCGCCCAAAGCCTATGCTGGGTTGGCGCACGCACCGTTCCAGCGGTAGGTGCGTTCGCCCCGATCTTGATCAAAAAGGGCGCACTTGGAAATGTGGCTGACATTCTGGTCTCACCACAGCACCGGATGGTCTTGCGCGGTTGGCGCGCTGAGCTGATGTTCGGCGCCACAGAGGTTCTGATCGCTGCCTGCCATCTAATCAATGACCGCGACATCTTTCGCCAACCCGGGGGTATGGTGACGTATCATCATATCTTATTTGATCGGCACCAAGTCGTTTTCGCCGAGGATTGCCCAACTGAAAGTTTTTTCCCGGGCGCGCAGGCGATGTCCAATCTGGATCACCAAAGCCGAGCGGAGCTTTTTCAACTCTTTCCCGAATTGCGAGTGAATGCTGCAGATTATGGTCCGATGGCTAGAATGACCGTAGGCGGGTCAGAGGCACGCGCATTTGCACGGCTGCGGAAACCGTGCAGCTTGCATTCAACCCCCCGTATGATAGCTGACATCGCAACACTTTGACGGAGGCCGAAATGGACGGTTTTGACAGTTTGCGCGCGAAATACATTGCCGGCATCTCTGCTGCGCAGGATGAAGCCGCACTGGAGGATCTGCGCCTTGCCGCCGTTGGCAAGAAAGGTGAGATCAGCCTGAAGATGCGTGAATTGGGCAAGATGACACCCGATGAGCGTCTGACCGCTGGCCCCGCCCTCAACGCCCTTAAGAACGAGATTAATTCTGCGCTGTCTGCCAAAAAGTCAGGGCTTGCTGATCTTGCGCTGAATGAGCGTTTGCAGACCGAATGGCTCGACGTGACGCTGCCGGGTCGTCCACGTCGCCAAGGCACGATTCACCCCGTCAGCCAAGTAACCGAAGAAGTTACTGCGATTTTTGCTGACATGGGTTTTGCCGTGGCCGAAGGCCCGCAAATTGAAGAAGATTGGTATAATTTCGACGCATTGAATATTCCGGGCCACCATCCGGCGCGCGCCGAGATGGACACGTTCTATACCCACCGTGCAGAGGGCGACGATCGCCCGCCACACGTCTTGCGGACCCATACCAGCCCGGTTCAGATCCGGTCTTTGCAGGCGCAGGGCGCCCCAATCCGCATTATTGCACCGGGTCGGGTGTACCGCGCAGATTACGACCAGACCCACACCCCGATGTTCCATCAGGTCGAAGGTCTGGCAATCGATACCGATATCTCGATGGCGAACCTGAAATGGACACTTGAGGAGTTCTGTCGAGCGTTCTTTGAGGTCGACACGATAGAGCTGCGATTTCGCGCCTCGCATTTTCCGTTTACCGAACCTTCGGCAGAAGTTGATATTCGGTGTTCATGGGAAGGTGGCACGCTCAAGCTGGGCGAGGGTGATGATTGGCTAGAGATCCTTGGCTCTGGCATGGTGCATCCAAAAGTCTTGGAGGCAGGCGGCATTGATCCGACCAAATATCAGGGCTTTGCCTTTGGGATGGGGATCGACCGGATCGCGATGCTGAAATACGGTATTCCCGATCTGCGGGCCTTCTTTGACAGTGACCTTCGTTGGCTACGCCATTACGGCTTTTCCGCGCTTGATATGCCGACACTGCACGCAGGCCTGAGCTAGGCGTCGCGCCAATCGGTTTCAGCGTTCAGTCTGGAAATTGGTCCTGTGCCAGCTGCAAGGCCGCGTCATAAAGAACCCATTCTTCGGCCCAGAACTCCCGCAATGCGGCTTTGCCAGCACCGCTTAGGGCAGGGGGCGGGGTTGGGCTGGCATGCAGGACCGGGCGATGCGGCATCTGGTAATCGTCAAACCCAAGGCGGCTCATGACCTCATCAAGGTTTTTGTTAAGGCGCGGCAGGTCAATGCAAACCGTGATCTGAGACCGCTCAGCAAGTAAGGCCTCAACGCTTTCAAAATAGTACTGATAGTTCAGATGTAGGTGTTGGATTGCGCCCATGGCAAACCGTGCGGCACTTTTCAGACGTTCATCCATGCTGTCCAGTCCTTCGGCCAAATCGTTGGCCGTCGCAAAGAACGAGAATGCCGTTGCCTCTTCCCCTGACCAAGGAAAATCATAGGTTGGGCGGCCTTGGCGAAGCCGCGAATAAAACCCGGATAGGAAACGCGTCTCCGGATCACGGATCACAAAGGCCAATTTTCGGGAGGCCCCATGGTGGCGCACTGAAGAGCGTAGATTGCCCTGATGTTTCAAGAGCCGAAGGTTGGAGGTTCCGACACCAACGTTGTGCCGGATGATTGACCGCAGAAAACTGCCGCCAGTTTTTCCGATGTGCATTAGGCAGATGGGGTTTTGATCGGTCATTCCTGCACGCTATGCGGCATGGAGATGGATGAAAAGAGGCCAGAATGCACGGTTGTCTTTCCTTCAAGCCCACCTTGCGCTAAGCGACGGGAGCCTTTTGTGCGAGCCGGTGTGATGACACAGATTTTGATTGTCGACTCCAATACCTCAGAGCTGAATTCAGCAGCCCGCACCTACGGGTATGCAACCTATAGTGAGATGTATGTTCAAGCTCTTGGGCAGGTCATGCCCGACGCGCAAACGACAACGATTGCCCCCTACGAAGATGAGACGGCAGATGTTGGCGACTACGGCGCGGTAATTTTCACTGGCTCTTCGGTGCAATGGAGCACGTCAGCCCCTGAGGCGCGCCCTCTTGCCGTCTTGATGGAAGCTGCATTTGCGGACGGCCTTGCGGTATTTGGGACCTGTAATGGTATGCAGTTGGCCGCAACCGTTCTGGGTGGAACCGTCGGGGCGTCGCCGAACGGTCGCGAGGATGGGCTGGCGTGTGAAATTACGCTGACGGATGCTGGAAAAAGCCACCCGATGATGGCTGGCCGCACACAGCACTATGCGATGCCAAGCACCCACCGCGATGAGGTATTGTCCCTGCCGGACGGTGCTGTTTTGCTGTCAGGGAATGTCCATTCGCCGGTTCAGGCGTTCGCCTATCATGTCGGTGACGTTCAGTTTTGGGGCACGCAATACCATCTTGAAACGTCTCTAAAAGATATTGGCAAAATGCTGGCACGACGGGGGCTTGCGCCCGATGACACCATCGCCGATTTAGTAGCAGCCGCTGATGATGCTACCGCTGCCGCTCGCCTTGGAACGACACCCGAAGAATTGTCGTCCAACCTGCGCCTGACCGAATTGCGCAATTGGACGAAGACCCTGAGAAAGAAGACTTTGCGATGAAATTTACTCTGTCATGGCTCAAAGAGCATTTGGAGACGACCGCCACCCTGGATGAGATCGTCTATGCGCTGACGGATCTGGGGCTTGAAGTCGAAGGTGTTGAGGATCGCGCTGCCAAGCTGGCCGATTTTACCATCGGCTACGTCCAATCGGCTGAGCAGCATCCCGATGCGGACCGTTTGCGCGTATGTCAGGTCGAAACTGACGAGGGCGTCAAACAGATCATTTGTGGCGCACCAAATGCGCGGGCTGGGATCAAAGTCGTGGTTGCCAAACCTGGGGTCTATGTGCCCGGTATTGATACCACCATTGGCGTTGGCAAGATCCGCGGTATTGAGAGCTTTGGCATGATGGCGTCTGAGCGTGAGATGGAGCTGTCGGAGGAGCATGATGGCATCATTGAGCTGTCATCGGGCAAAGTGGGCGACCGGTTTATTGACTGGCTTGCGGAGCATGATCCGACCAAAGTTGACCCGGTTATTGAGATTGCGATCACCCCAAACCGGCCCGATGCGTTGGGCGTTCGCGGTGTGGCGCGTGACCTAGCGGCGCGCGGATTGGGAATGTTGAAGCCTCTAGATGTTACGTCAGTCAAAGGCGCGTTTCCCTGCCCGATTGATGTGCAGATCGATGCTGACACTCTTGCGGCTTGCCCGGTGTTTTTTGGCCGCGTCATTCGTGGGGTGAAGAACGGCCCAAGCCCAGCTTGGCTGCAGGACAAACTGCGCGCAATCGGGTTGCGGCCGATCTCGACGCTTGTCGATATCACCAATTATTTCACATATGATCAGAACCGCCCGCTGCACGTCTTTGATGCCGATAAAGTCGATGGTGGATTGCGCGTACATCGCGCAAAAGGCGACGAAATATTGGTTGGTTTGGACGACAAAACGTATACGTTTGAGGCCGGTATGACGCTGATCTCTGACGCTGCCGGCGTTGAGAGTATCGGTGGTGTCATGGGTGGCCTGCCAACGGGCTGCACCGAAGCGACGGTAAACGTATTCCTGGAGGCGGCTTATTTTGAGACGATCCGCACGGCGTTGACCGGGCGTGCCCTCAAAATCAACTCCGATGCGCGCTACCGATTTGAGCGCGGGATTGATCCGGCTTGGACACCTGTTGGGATTGAGTTGGCGACGCAGATGATCTTGGATCTGTGCGGCGGTGAGGCGTCTGATTTGGTGGTTGCTGGCCACGTTCCAGACACTGCGCGCAGCTACCAGTTGAACCCCGCACGGGTGATTTCACTGGTCGGGATGGAGATCCCGCGCGAAGAACAGATCCGCATTCTGACGGCACTCGGTTTTTCTGCCAGCGGATCGGGTGAGACATTGGATGTGTCAGTACCTAGCTGGCGGCCCGATGTACTGGGTGAGGCAGACCTCGTTGAGGAGGTGGCGCGGGTTGCGTCGTTGACCAAACTGGTCGGCAAACCCCTTTCACGACCCAAAGATGGGGTATCGCGCCCGATCCTGACGCCAATGCAAAAGCGAGAGCGTATCGCACGCCGCACCACGGCTACCTTGGGTTACAATGAGTGTGTAACCTACAGCTTCATCGACAAGGCCGCAGCAGCACTGTTTGGTGGCGGTGGCGATGACACGATGCTGCAAAACCCGATTTCGTCCGAGATGAGCCATATGCGCCCCGCACTTCTGCCCGGTTTGTTGCAGGCGGCGGCCCGCAATCAGGCGCGCGGATCGATGGATTTGGCGCTTTTTGAAATTGGAACAGCCTTTCATGGTGGTGAGCCCGGCCAGCAGCATTTGTTGGCCACGGGCCTTCTGATTGGTCATGCGTCGGCCCGCGATCCGCACGGGTCGCGCCGTCCGGTTGATGTCTTTGATGTGAAGGCGGATGCTGAAGCTGTCTTGGCTGCAATGGGCGCACCCGCCAAGGTTCAGATCCTGCGCGGTGGCGACGGTTGGTGGCACCCCGGCCGTCACGGCCTGATTTGCCTTGGCCCTAAGAAAATTCTGGGTATCTTTGGTGAAGTCCATCCGAAAATTTTGGCGGCTTTCGGCATCAAAGGAGCAGTAATGGCCTTTACACTTTGGCCAGAAGAAATTCCGCTGCCCCGTACCAAGACGGCGTCGCGTGGCGCGCTTGAGGTCAGTGATCTGCAAAGCGTTGATAGGGATTTTGCGTTCGTCGTAGATGCGCGCGTTGAGGCGCTGACACTGGTGAATGCTGCGGCCGGCGCGGATAAGAAACTGATCAGCGGTGTCAGTGTCTTTGATGAGTTTTCAGGTGCTGCTGCAGAGGCGCAGATGGGCGAAGGCAAGAAATCGATCGCCTTGTCTGTCCGACTGCAGCCACAGGACCAAACCTTGACCGACGAAGATATCGAGGGCGTTACCACCAAGATCATCGAGAAAGTCAGCAAAGCAACCGGCGGCTTTTTGCGCAGCTAGCAAGGACCAATCAAATGACACTTTCGATCTATCTATCGGGCGAAATTCACACAGATTGGCGTGAGCAGATCGTGGCCGGTGCTGCAGGACTGGATGTGCAATTCAGCGGCCCTGTCACCGATCATGCGGCCAGCGATGATTGTGGCGTGGCGATTTTGGGCACAGAGCCGAACAAGTTCTGGCACGACAATAAGGGCGCCAACATCAATGCGATCCGGACCCGTAACGGTTTGGCTGGTGCTGATATTGTGGTGGTTCGGTTTGGTGATCAATACAAGCAATGGAACGCGGCATTTGATGCGGGTTACGCCGCTGCCTTGGGCAAATCGTTGATCATCTTGCACGGGTCGGATCATGCCCATGCGCTGAAAGAAGTGGATGCGGCGGCGCTGGCCGTAGCGCAGACCCCCCAGCAGGTCGTTGAGATTTTGCGGTATGTTTTGACAGGGAAATTGCCGGGCTAGGGCGACCCGACGGGTCACCCTAGAAGGACTTGGCTGCGTCAGCCCTCACGCGGCGGGATGTTCAGGCCTTTTTGGACGGCTGGACGCGCCAGAAAGCGATCTAGATAGCTGACAACGTTTGTGAAATCAGACCAGCCCACGACTTCTTTTGCGCCGTAGTATTCTAGCCCGCGCAGCCAAGGCGCAATAGCGATGTCGGCGATTGAATAGTCACCAACGACCCAATCTTGGCCCTCAAGCTGCTTGTCGAGCACGCTCAACAATCGAACGGCTTCACCGATATAGCGGTCCCTTGCGCGAGGGTCTTCGATGGCTGCACCGGCGAATTTATAGAAAAATCCAAGCTGACCGAACATGGGGCCAAGACCACCCATCTGGAACATCAGCCATTGTTGAACATGATGTTTTTGGGTTGCCGTTGTGCCCACCAATTGCCCCGACTTTTCAGCCAAATACATCAAAATGGCACCGGACTCGAATAGACCAATCGGTTGGCCGTCTGGGCCATTGGGGTCGATGATTGCAGGGATCTTATTGTTGGGGTTCAGCGATAGGAACTCGGCGCTTTTGACGTCAGCGTCCGAAAGGGTAACCAGATGTGCCTCATAGGGCAAACCCATTTCTTCCAAGGCGATCGAGACTTTCACGCCATTGGGCGTCGGAAAAGAGTAAAGTTGAATAACATTTGGGTCGGTGGCGGGCCACCGCGTGGTGATGGGAAAATCGGCGAGAGTTGTCATAGAAATCTCCGGGTTGCGATATGATACAAATAACCATGCTTTCCCCTCGGTGAATAAGCTATTCTATAACAGACTAGCGACACGTCTGTGCGTCTGTGCACGATCTTGAGGCCATTGCGTGTGGGTCTCGCATCACAATCAAGGGCAAAAAAATGCTGAACGAATTTAAAGATTTCATCGCCAAGGGCAATGTCATGGACATGGCTGTTGGTATTATCATTGGCGCTGCCCTTACGGCCATCGTCACATCACTTGTTGGCGATCTAATCAATCCGATCATCAGTCTTTTCATGGGTGGCATCGATTTCGGTAGCCAATATGTTCTATTGGGTGAGGGCGATTTCGCCTCTATTACTGCAGCACAAGAGGCCGGCGCCGCCGTCTTTGCTTGGGGTCGTTTCTTGATGGCTATTATCAACTTCCTGATCATCGCGTTTGTCGTGTTTATGTTGGTCAAAGCCGTCAACCGCGCCAAGGCATCTGCGGAAAAGCCTGCGGAGCCAAAGGTTGAAGCGCCAGTGGGTCCATCCGAATTGGATATTCTGTTGGAAATCCGGGACTCACTAAAAGCGAAATAAATCAACCTAAATATGTCAGAGCCTGGCACGTGCTTGCCGGGCTCTGACATCTACGCACCCAGGAATTGTAGCGCGTAGAGCGCGCCCATTCCGCCAAAGACTGCCGCGACTGCATTCTTCCAGTAAATCCCGATGAACAGAACCACCGCAACCGCCGCAATCCGCGAGGGGTCGGTGTCTCCGTTGCCACCTGACGGCCACAAGACCAACGGCGTGACCAGCGCTGGCAAGATCGCCACCGCCGTATACCGCAGGTGTCTTAGCAGCCAATGTGGCATGATCCGGTCGCCGATAAGCCCCAGAAATGAAAAGCGGATCAGAAATGTGCCAATACCCAAAATGATGATAATCATCCAGATTATGCCGTCAGATGGAAGTGCCATGCCGTGCCTCCATCCATTTCTCAACCTGAACGCCAGCGACCATGCCTGCGATGGCGGCCGCCAGAAGCCATAGGTTATAGGGCAGTCCCGCCAGCAAGATCGCCACGGTGACGGATGTAAATGCGGCCGCGACATGTGCAAGCGTTCGCAATGCAGGACCCACCATTGCCAAAAACATGATCGGGACCGCAAATTCTAAGGAATATTCTGGCGGGATTGCGTTGCCGACAACCGCACCCACAAAGCTAGCGATATGCCACACCGGCAGGATCAGCGTCATTGAACCAAAAAAGAACGCGACCTTGTCAGAAACGGACATACCGGCGCGGGTCTCATATTCATGGATCGACAGCGCATATGACTGATCTACATTCAGGTATCCGACAAACATGCGTTGCCAAAGCGGTGCCGCCCCTAAATGCGAGGCCAGAGCGGCGGAATACATTGCAACGCGTAGGTTCACGGCAAGCGCGGATGCGATGACGACGATCGTTGGTGCCTGTTCCGACATCAACTGAACCACCGTCAGTTGCGCAGCACCTGCAAACATTAGAACGGAAAAACCGATAACCTGCGCAATGTTGAACCCGGCCTCGGCCGCGACGACCCCAAAAACAGTCGCAAATGGGATTGCAACCAACGCAAAAGGCGCCCCAGTTCGGACGCCTCGCAGAAAGCTTATTTTGGTGCTGGAGCTTGGCATGTGTCGCCTTTAGGCTGAAGTTAATATCGGCATATGATGCCGGCAGCGGAGATGCAAATGAGCGTTCATGATCCAGCCCATTTAGAATATTTGATCGCCCCGGATCCTACGTCGGCCAAGCTGTCGCGGCGGGTTGTCGGTCATGATGAAACGGGTACAGCGATTGAGATCAGCGTCGTCGAAGAACGGCCTCTGACGATCTATTTGAACGCCCGCGAAATCGTGACGGCCATGACCATTGGTGACTACCCGGAATATCTTGCACTTGGTTTTTTGAAAAACCAGGGGATGCTGTCACCCGATGATGTGATTACTGGTGTGGACTATGATGAAGAGCTTCAGGTTGTTGTAGTGCGGACCACGATCGAGACGGATCACGAAGCTAAACTTGAAAAGAAAACTCGGACCAGTGGTTGCGCTGTCGGAACTGTATTTGGCGATATGATGGAGGGATTGGCTGGGCTTGAGTTGCCAAGCTCTGAATTCCGAACATCATGGCTTTATGCGCTGAGCCACAAGATCAATCGCACACCCAGTCTGTATCTTCAGGCGGGAGCAATCCATGGAACGGTTTTGTGTCAGGCGGACAGGCCGCTGGTCTATATGGAAGATGTCGGGCGGCATAATGCGGTCGACAAGATCGCGGGTTGGATGCTGTCGCAAAATGTGAGTGCAGCGGACAAAATCCTTTATACGACTGGCAGGCTTACCTCGGAAATGGTGATTAAAACCGCCATGATGGGGATCCCGATCCTTGCCTCACGCTCGGGCTTTACGGCTTGGGGGGTGGAGATCGCACAACAGATTGGTCTGACGCTGATCGGCCGCGCGCGCGGCAAGCGTTTCGTCTGTCTTGCGGGTGAGGATCGCCTGATCAGGGACGCGGATGCCACAGGCGTCGCCGATGAAGACACCCAGCATAAACGCAAAGGGGCGCGCTGACATGCAACCATTTGGTATTATACTGGCTGGTGGACAGGCACGACGCATGGGCGGCGGCGACAAGGGGCGTTTGTTGATTGATGGGCAAAGCCTAATCGCGCGAGTGGTTGAGCGGTTTGGCCCACAGATTGCTGAACTGGCCCTGAACGCGAATGGTGATCCTGAACGATACGCGGATCTTAACTTGCCGATCCTTGGCGACAGTATCGAGGGCTTTCCCGGCCCATTAGCGGGGGTTCTGGCGGGGCTGGACTGGGCTGCAGGCCTTGGAGCCAGTCATATCGTTACAGCCGCGGCTGATACGCCGTTCCTGCCCGAGGATCTGGTGCCACAGCTTTTGCTGGCGGCCGAATCTAACGGAACACCGATTGCATTGGCCGCAACGCGCGATCCAGATGGGCGGTTGTTGCGCCATCCGACCTTTGGCCTTTGGCCCACAAACCTGCGCGACGATCTTCGGCAGGCCTTGGCAGATGGGTTGCGTAAGGTAGTTCTATGGACTGATCGACATGGTGCCGCCAGCGCAGAGTTTCCGGCGCACCCATTTGATCCGTTCTTTAACGTGAATACGCCTGAAGATCTTGAACGGGCAAATGAACTGGCAGGGGCAGGCGAATGAAGATCTGGGGAGTTGTCGGATGGAAGAACTCAGGCAAGACCGGACTGATGGAACGTTTGGTTGCCGACCTGACCGTGCGGGGGCTACGGGTCTCAACCATCAAACACGCTCACCACGCGTTTGATGTGGATCACGCGGGTAAGGACAGCTACCGACACCGAATAGCGGGCGCGCAAGAGGTGCTGCTGGCGTCATCCCAAAGATGGGCCTTGATGGCGGAGCTGCGCGGCGCGGATGAGCCATCACTGGAGGACCTTGTGGCCAAACTTTCCCCCGTCGATCTGGTGCTTGTTGAGGGGTTCAAGGCTGGCACTCACCCCAAGATTGAGGCGTTTCGGAAAGAGACCGGACACGCCTTGTTGCAAACCAATGACCCAACCATTCGAGCAGTTGCGACAGATACGGCGATAGATGTTGATGTCGCGTGTTTTAATCTTGATGACACAGCGACCATTGCGTCGTTCATTCTGACGGAGCTTGGCGATTGAGCCGATTTGATGCGTTTGTTGCGGTCGATTGGTCGGCGCGCGCCTCACTCTCACCGACAAAGCCAACCGCAGATGCCATCTTTGTTTGTGAGCGAGACAATTCCAACGCGACCAGCGTATCCTATTGTCGGTCACGATCCGATGCGATGGACCTTCTATTTGCAACCATCGATAGACGGCTAACTGCGGGTCGGCGTCTTTTGATCGGATTTGATTTTGCCTTTGGCTATCCATCTGGTTTTGCACAGATTTTGACAGGATCCGCATCTGGGCCTGCCGTTTGGAGCTGGCTGGACGGTGAAATTGAGGATGGACCCGACAATCATAACAACCGATTTCAGGTTGCGGCTAAAATGAACCGAATTTTCCCAGGAACGGGGCCGTTCTGGGGGCGTCCCCGTAGCCTTGATTTGCCATCGATCCCTGAGCGTGGACGCGATTGTGACGCGTTGTCGATACCCCAGAAACGCCAGTGTGAGGTTCGCGTGCCCTCAGCCCAATCCCCATGGAAACTCTACACCACAGGGTCAGTTGGATCGCAAAGTCTGATGGGCATTCCAAAGGTCCATCAAATCCAACGGCGGCTCGGCGCGGCCTGTCAGGTCTGGCCGTTTGACACAGGTTTTGCTGTGCCGACGGCGCCGCTGGTGCTGTGTGAGATTTACCCGACACTGTTTCATCAATCAGCGGACACGCACCGCGATATGCCAACTTCATTCGCTGTGATCAAAGACGCCCAACAAGTTTGGGATTGTTGTGCGACATTTCAAGCGATGCAGCAGAGTGGACGACTGCAACATGCCTTTACTGCACCAGTTAAATTGCCGAACGCCGAAGCGATTGCGCGGGAAGAGGGCTGGATTCTTGGAGCCGAGTAGCGCAAGTTTCGACCATGATTAAGCCGCCCCCCTTGTCCAACGATTGTTTTGCCCTGCCTCAAGGTGTTGCCTGGACGCCTGTGGATCAGGCGCTGGCGGCCCTGCGCAGTGGACTGCATCCAATTGTGGAAATGCAGCACCTGCCCTTGTTGCAGTCTGCCGGGTTGGTTTTGGCGAAAGATGCTGTAGCCGAACGCGCCAACCCGCCGCATGCAAATTCGGCTGTTGACGGATATGGGTTTTTACACGCCGCAACTGGGCAGGGGCCGCAGGTTTTGCCCTTGAACAAGGGCCGTGCGGCCGCAGGTCAGGCCTATTGCGGTGCAGTATCGCCCGGCCATGCGATCCGGGTACTGACGGGGGCGATGTTGCCCAATGGCGTTGATACGGTTGTCCTAGAGGAAGATTGCACGATCACGGATGCGGCGATCGCCTTTCACGGCCCGCTTAAACAGGGATCCAACGCACGTGCCATGGGCGAAGATATCATGATCGGGGATACGCTGGTGGCCGCAGGCCAAAGGCTACGTCCACCCGAATTGGCGCTGTTGGCATCGGCGGGGATTTCGACCGTTTCTGTCTACCGCCGACTGCGCGTTGCAATTCTATCCACGGGTGATGAGTTGCGCGATCCCGGCGAGACCGCAGATCCGGGGCAGATCTATGATGCAAACCGGCCAATGCTGGCCAGCCTTCTAAAGAGTTGGGGGCATGAGGTGGTCGATCTTGGTCGGATCCCCGATGATCCCGATCAGTTGCGCACCGCATTGGATACCGCGTCCTGTGCAGATGCGATCCTGACCTCGGGTGGTGCGTCTGCGGGGGATGAAGATCACGTCTCTGCCCTGCTGAAGGCTGAGGGCGCATTACAGTCTTGGCGCATTGCACTAAAGCCGGGCCGACCGTTGGCGCTGGCACTTTGGCGCCAAACCCCTGTCTTTGGATTGCCGGGCAACCCGGTTGCCGCCTTTGTGTGCGCGCTGATATTTGCGCGTCCTGCGCTTAGCAAACTGTCGGGGGCCGGATGGGCCGCACCCCTGCGGATGCAGGCGCCTGCCGCGTTCTCAAAGACTAAAAAACCGGGACGCCACGAATATCTCCGCGCGCGGCTCACCAGCGATGGTGCGGTGGAGATTTTCAAATCCGAAGGGTCAGGCCGGATATCAGGGCTAAGCTGGGCCGACGGTTTGGTTGAGCTTGGGTCTGAGGCTGAGGTGATCAGCCCCGGCAGGATGGTCACCTATCTGCCCTATGTCGGGTTTGGTCTTTAGGAACCGACAGGTCTGCCTAGTCGAACGTCCCTGTGACGCGGCCCAGCAACATGAATGCGCGGGCGGTGCGGGTCTCAGACATTAGGATAATCTCTGCATCCGTGGCGTTCTTTTCAAACTCAACAAAAGTTTTGTCAAATTGACGCAAGAAATGATGTGTGGCGTCGCGGAAAACCGGATCTTGCTTCATCCGGCCGGACGAAAGTGCAAGCGAAGATCTGTCGCGGATCCCGCCCAACCCGGCAACAGCTCGGCCTCGATCACCGGCCGCAAATTTTCGCCATATCTCTGGCTTGGCTCGATCTGGTCGTAGGTCATCCATGTAAATGCCATCCTGTGACAGCAAGGTCAGCACGTCCTGCGAGGCACGGATCAAACGTTCGGTTGCGCGATCTTCAAGGGCGCGACGCAAGGTCCTAAACCCCTCCCGGTCATGCTCATTCTCTGGGAAATTCAGTGCAGAGATGAAATCGGCAACTGAAATGGGTTCCTTCAAATCCTCAGCCGGCGTGCCCAAGGCAAGCGTCGGTTGTGGTTCCTCATCAAATTTTGAAATATCGGGTGCTACGGCAGCGCGGTTCTGGTTCTCGTTTGCCGCAAAGGCGCGGCTGCTGGTGAAGGTCGCCAGTTTCGTGTCGGTAGAGCGTTGGGCTGCTGCAATCTCATTTAGTTTTTCAACCATGGCTGGCCGGATCCCCATGGTGCCACCTTGTTGCTGAGCCATGTAGGCGGCCCGCATCGCGTCAATCGAGGATTGCAGGCGCGCGGCCTCTTCCCTCAGAACGCGGGCCGTCTTGGCCGCGGACGCGCCCACCCAGATCAGGGCAATCGGCATAAAGATTGCCAGCACGGTCAGCGCGACATCAGCTGTTGAGCTTTCCTCAGACAGACTGATCCGATCCATTCCAAAGTAAAATATGATCACACCGAGCAGCCAAAACCCACTAAGAAGCAGCGCCATGACCTCGATAACTGTAATCCGGGCCCGGTCGGTGCCCTGTGAATACACCCCAAAATCCAGTGTCGATGGTGGTTGGTCATCGGCCATTACGGTGGCCCTTTGCGATCAAGGATGGTGTGGATCTAAATGTAAGAAATCTTAAGGATTTCATAATCCTTACTTCCGCCCGGCGTTTTCACTTCAACACTGTCACCTTCATCTTTTCCAATCAAGGCGCGCGCAAGCGGCGAGCGGATGTTCAGCAAACCGGTTTCGATGTCAGCTTCGGCCTCACCGACGATCTTGAAGGTTTTCTGCTCCTCGGTGTTCTCATCGATCAGATTAACGGTGGCACCGAATTTGATCGCGCCAGACAAGGTCGTTGGATCGATAACCTGAGCCAAGCTTAGCATCCGTTCAAGTTCTTTAACGCGCCCCTCGATAAACGAGTGCTTTTCTCGCGCCGAATGATACTCAGCGTTCTCTGACAGATCGCCATGCTCGCGCGCCTCGGCGATCGCGTGAATGATCGCTGGGCGCTCAACGGTCTTGAGCTTCTTCAGTTCTAGGTCCAGGGCCTTGTGCCCTGCGGGTGTCATCGGGATTTTGTCCATCAGCAGTTATCTATTTCCAACGGTAAATGGCTCGGAAGTTTGACAATAAGGTCAGTGCCCGCTTAGTTCAACGGGACTGTTCGTCAATTTTTGAATTTACGCCACAGGTGCCTAAAGATTGCCTTGAACGCCGACGCTGATCTGACCTGAAATGGTTACACCAGTTTCTGGCCGCTGATCAGGTCGCGTCGGGGCGCCGTCGACACCACACGCTATCAAACTGGCCATCAGTGCAAACGATAGGATCAGTCGGGTCATGCCAATGTTTCTTTCCATCTTTTGATCTGTGCGCGCACCTGCACCGGTGCAGTTCCGCCAAAAGAGGTGCGCGACGCAACTGAATTATGCACACCCAGAACAGTAAAGACAGCGTCTGTAATGCCGGCATGGACGGATTGCATCTGTGTCAGTGTCAAATCTGGTAAATCGCAGTCATTGTCTTCGGCTAGTTTGACCAAAGATCCGGTCACATGATGTGCGTCGCGGAACGGCATATCCAGTGTCCGGACCAGCCAATCGGCCAAATCGGTCGCGGTAGAGAAACCACTTGCCGCTGCGGCCTCAAGGCTGGCGCGATTGGCGGTCATGTCAGCAACCATGCCGGTCATCGCGGCCAGCGCCAACATTAGATTATCGGCCGCATCAAAGACCTGTTCCTTATCTTCCTGCATGTCCTTGGAATAGGCCAGCGGAAGCCCCTTCATCACCATCATCAACGCGACGTTGGCCCCAAAAATACGCCCGATCTTGGCACGAATTAATTCAGCCGCATCCGGATTTTTTTTCTGTGGCATGATTGAGGATCCGGTGGTGAACCGATCCGACAGAGTGACAAACCGAAACTGTGCCGACGACCAGATCACCAATTCTTCGGCAAAGCGCGACAGGTGCATGGCGCAAATGCTGGCCGTGCCCAAGAACTCGAGCGCAAAGTCGCGGTCGCTGACAGCGTCCAGTGAATTGGCGGATGGCCTGTCAAAGCCAAGGGCTGTTGCGGTCATATGTCGATCGATGGGAAAGGACGTACCGGCAAGGGCTGCGGCACCAAGAGGGCTTTCGTTCATCCGCACACGCGCGTCACGAACCCGGCTTAGATCGCGGCCCAGCATTTCTACATAAGCCATCATATGGTGGCCCCAAGTCACGGGTTGTGCGGTTTGCAGATGTGTAAAGCCGGGCATCACCCAGTCAGCGCCCGCCTCGGCCTGATCCAGCAAGGCACCGATCAGCGCCAAAAGCGCACTTTCGGTCGCGTCTAACTGGTCGCGCACCCAAAGCCTGAAATCGGTGGCAACCTGATCGTTGCGCGATCGGGCGGTGTGCAGGCGGCCTGCGGGCTCCCCCACGATTTCCTTCAACCGGGCCTCCACATTCATGTGGATATCTTCTAGTGCGGTCGAAAACACGAATTTTCCGGTCTCGATCTCTGACAACACCGTGAGGAGGCCTTCCCGGATCGCCTCAACGTCCGTAACACTCACGATACCCTGTTGGGCCAACATGGCCGCATGGGCGCGGGATCCTTCGATATCTTGCTTTGCCATACGTTGGTCAAAACCGATCGAGGCGTTTATCGCCTCCATGATCGCGTCGGGACCTGAGGCGAAGCGGCCGCCCCACATTGCGTTCGAAGTTGCGTCTGTCATGTGCGTCTAGACCTTAGGAGAGACCAATATGTTCCGCCAAATGCGTTCTGCCGTGCTCTACAGTGCCTTGGCGCTTGGTGCAAATGTTGCCGTTGCCGAGGGCCTCGAAGATTTGCTGGTCGGGGACATGCGCGCGCTTGTGTTGCATAGTGAACCGGTCGCTGCCTCTGACACGGCATTTATCGATATCGATGGTGTTGAATATCAATTGGCAGATTACCAGGGGCAATATGTTTTGCTAAATTTCTGGGCCACGTGGTGCGCGCCCTGTCGTGTCGAAATGCCATCGCTAAATATGTTGCAACACACGCTTGGTGGGGATGATTTCGCGGTGATTACGTTGGCCACAGGGCGTAATCCACCCCAAGCGATCCGCCGCTTTTTTGAAGAGGCCGGGATTGACGCGCTACCGATGTACCGCGACCCTGGTCAGACGATCGCCCGTGAAATGGGGGTATTTGGATTGCCGATCACGGTAATCCTGAACCCAGAAGGGCAAGAGATCGCCCGGTTGCGCGGCGATGCCCATTGGGCTGGCGATGAGGCGCTGGCGGTCTTGCGTGCGATGATTGCTACGGGCAGCTAAGGCCAAAATTGATCAACCCCCGTGAGGCAAAAAAACGCCCGCTTAGACGCTAAGTGTGTGCGCGCACATCACTTTTCCGGTGTCGTCTGGTCAGATGCTGGACGGATTCGTCTGCGAAGGCGGATGGCCAGCCCGAGGGCGACACCAACGCCGATCGCAACGGTCAAGTCGACAGCGACAGTCATCGTCATCGTCACTAACATCAGGAACTGATCGGACCTGCGGTCGGTTAGGTAGCCTGCCCATTTGTGCGGCTCGCTCATATTCCACGCGGTTAGGATAAGAAGTCCGGCAAGTGCGGGCATCGGAAGATAGCCAGCCAGTGGTGCCGCAAATAGCATGACCAGCAGAATCGTTAGAGCATGAATTATTCCGGCCATAGGTGTTTTGCCGCCTGCGCGCACGTTGGTGGCCGTGCGGGCAATTGCGCCAGTCGCCGGTAGACCTCCAAATAATGCTGATCCAATATTTGCGACCCCTTGGGCCAGTAATTCGGCATTTGGCCGATGGCGCTCTGCGATCATCCGATCGGCGACCGTCGCTGACAAAAGAGATTCTACCCCGGCGAGAAACGCAATGACAAATGCGGAGGGCAACAACTCGGTGATACGCACAAAACTCATGACTGGAAGCGCTGGCAGCGGCAGACCACGCGGCAAATCTCCAAACCGAGAATAGATCGTATCAACAGGCAAGGCGGCAACGGCAACCACTGCGGAGGCCAATCCCACCGCAAGGATTAATCCCGGAAACTTTGGTGCGGCGCGGCGAAACACCACGATCAGGATCATCGTCACACTGCCAATGGCAAAAGCAACAGCGTTGAATGTTCCCCCAGCCCCCCAAAGGCTTGCGAGCTTCTCAAAGAACTCAGCGGAAATATGCGTTAACTCAAGGCCGAAAAGATCTTTTAGCTGGCTGGTGGCAATGATGATTGCAATGCCGATGGTAAAGCCATTGATCACGGCTTCTGGAACAAGTGCGACCAGGTTTCCCGCGCGAAAGTAACCAGCAATCACAAGGATGATCCCTGCCATCAGTGTCGCCAGTACCAAACCGTCATAGCCGTGCTGCGCGATCACACTGAACACGACAACGATGAACGCCCCTGTCGGTCCACCGATCTGGACCCGGCTACCTCCGAACAGCGACACTAAAAAACCAGCAACAATAGCCGTCACCAGCCCCTTGGCTGGATCTGCGCCGGAGGCGATGGCAATTGCCAGGCTGAGAGGTAGAGCGACCATCGCAACGGTCACGCCTGCCAGAAGGTCTGCCAGAAACAGCGATCCTGTATAGGTGCGCAGCGTGGTCAAAATTTCGGGTTTCATCATATTGCGGTAAGCGTCAGTGCGCGTCAAAGCAATGGCCCTCACGCCAACACGGCCCCCGGTCAAGTCTGTCCGCAGAGCGAGCCTTGTCAAACGCAAAAGGTTTCTGGCTAAGATCCTACGCCAATGCGGCCACGTCTTTGTGGCGCGGACAGGTGACCAAGTGGTCGTTGACCAAGCCCACTGCCTCCATGAAGGCATAAACGATTGTCGGCCCACAAAACCGAAAACCGGCTTTCTTCAGATCCTTTGAGATCTGGGTGCTGAGTGCGGTAAACGGTGGAACCTCGGCGATGCTGGTCCACGTGTTTTGTATTGGGGTGCCACCGACAGCATCCCACAAGAACCGATCAAACCCCCGCGATTGTTCCATCACCTGCCAAGCCCGCGCGTTACCAATCGTTGCTTCGATCTTGCCGCGATGCCGGATAATACTCGCATTTTGCAACAACCTCTTAACCTCGGGCTCGCCCCAACCTGCGATTATATTTGGGTCAAAGCCCTCAAAGGCCTCACGAAACGCCTCTCGTTTTTTTAAGATCGTGATCCAGGAAAGTCCTGCCTGAAATCCATCAAGAATAAGTTTCTCCCAAAGGGTCCGGCTATCACGGATAGGCACACCCCATTCGGTGTCGTGATAGGCCAGATAAATTTGTTCTGACCCGCACCAATCGCAGCGTCCAGTTTCACTCACGCCCATCGTTTTTCCTCATCTCTGTTTGGCTTGAATCAAATTAGAACAAAATGGGACTATTCACTAATTTTTAATGCCGCTCAGGGCATCAAGGCCGCGTAAGTTGCAGGAGAGTGATGATGCGGGGCAAGTGGCGCAATTTGGTGGAGCACGGTGAAGACAGCCCGTTGTCGTTTGCGACAACGCAACGCGACAGGGACACGCTTTCGATGGTGCGTGATGCGCTGAGCCGGGGTGATGCGGTTCTGGCATACCAACCAGTTGTTAGCGCCGGACCCGGACAACCCATCGCCTTTTACGAAGGGTTGATCCGCATTCTGGACGAAACCGGGCGCGTGATCCCTGCCAGGGATTTCATGGGTGTTGTCGAAAGTCTGGACTTGGGCAGGTTGATTGACTGTGCCGCCCTGACTATTGGACTGCGCGCGTTGAATGCCAATCCCAACCTGCGCCTATCGATAAACATGTCAGCCCGATCCATCGGATATCCAAAATGGACCCAAATTCTACAGCGTGCGTTGAAGAACTCCCCTCAAGCAATTGAGCGATTGATCCTAGAGATCACCGAAAGCTCAGCCATGCAAATGCCAGAGCTTGTGGCAGTCTTTATGGAGGATCTGCAGGCCCACGGAGTCACATTTGCACTGGACGATTTTGGTGCGGGCTACACGGCGTTTCGACACCTGAGAGATTTCTATTTCGATATTGTCAAAATAGATGGCCAATTCATCAGAAACGTCCCAGAAGACGCTGACAACCAAGTTCTTGCGCAAGCCTTGATGTCGATCTCACGTCAGTTCGACATGTTCATTGTAGCAGAATCGGTTGAGACTGAGGCCGAAGCGCGTTGGCTGATTGCGGCAGGCGTTGATTGCTTGCAGGGATATTTCTATGGGGCGCCATCCTTGTCGCCGCCATGGAAAAAGGCAAAGCAGACCAATCGCCGTCAGGCCTAGAGCGCCTGCTTTCCATTCGGTTAGCCAAGCAAACTGCCCCCCCCCTTATCTTCTGTCCTTTTGCTAGGCTGAAATCCTGCTTGCGGTGCTCCTCACACGACGTCTCTGTTGTGCGGGGTTCGGTAGTTGCCTATTGCGAAGTCCCCACGTAAACTTTTCTCGACCCCGTTCGGCATCGCCGTAATCTGGGACCAAAGCCTCAAATCTAAAAAGGATTTTTCATGACAAATGTCGTCATCGCCTCCGCCGCCCGCACCGCCGTTGGAAGTTTTCTCGGATCCTTTGCCAATATTCCTGCACATGATCTGGGTGCCACGATGCTGAATGCGCTGGTTGAGCGGGCTGGCATCAATAAATCTGACGTGTCTGAGACCATTCTTGGACAAGTTTTGACCGCCGCTCAGGGTCAGAACCCCGCGCGCCAAGCCCACATCAACGCAGGCTTCCCACAAGAAAGTGCTGCTTGGGGGATCAACCAGGTTTGTGGATCTGGCCTGCGAGCTGTCGCATTGGCGGCGCAGCACATCCAGCTGGGCGATGCCAGCATCGTCGCCGCTGGTGGACAGGAAAGCATGTCACTTAGCACGCATGCAGCAATGATGCGCCAAGGCCAGAAGATGGGTGACGTGAAGTATATCGATACGATGATCCGCGACGGCCTTTGGGACGCATTCAACGGCTATCACATGGGGCAAACGGCCGAGAACGTGGCTGAGCAATGGCAGATTAGTCGTGAAATGCAGGACGCATTTGCAGTTGCTTCGCAGAACAAAGCCGAAGCTGCCCAAAAGGCCGGTAAGTTCGCGGATGAGATTGTGGCCTATACGGTTAAGACCCGCAAAGGCGAGACCGTTGTCGATCAAGATGAATACATCCGCCACGGCGCAACCATGGAAGCAATGCAAAAACTGCGTCCCGCCTTCATGAAAGATGGAACCGTGACAGCGGCGAACGCGTCCGGCTTGAACGACGGTGCTGCTGGCGCGTTGTTGATGAGCGCGGATGAAGCTGAGCGGCGCGGGATCGAGCCTTTGGCGCGGATTGTGTCTTATGCGACTGCCGGTCTGGACCCCTCGATTATGGGTGTTGGGCCGATCTACGCATCGCGCAAAGCGCTAGAGAAAGCCGGCTGGAAAGTCAGTGATCTGGATCTGGTAGAGGCCAATGAGGCGTTCGCCGCCCAAGCCTGCGCTGTGAACAAGGACATGGGGTGGGATCCGGCCATTGTGAACGTGAACGGTGGGGCCATCGCCATCGGCCACCCGATTGGTGCTTCAGGCGCTCGCGTTCTGAATACGCTCCTGTTTGAGATGAAGCGCCGCGGGGCCAAAAAGGGCCTTGCGACGTTGTGCATCGGCGGCGGCATGGGTGTTGCAATGTGTATTGAGCGCCCTTGATCGAAATCAAGGCGGTGCAATGTTGCGCCGCCTAAATCAGAATGGCGCTGGGAGACAACCTGGCCCGAATTTAGACCACCCTGGAGGAGATATATCATGAGACGCGTTGCAATCGTGACTGGCGGAACGCGCGGTATTGGTGCCGCAATCGCCAAGAAACTCAAAGCCGATGGATGCGATGTCGCCGCGACCTATGGCGGTAATGACGAAGCCGCGGCGGCCTTTACCTCCGAGACGGGTATCAAAGCTTACAAGTGGTCAGTCGGCGATTACGAGGCGTGCAAAGCTGGCGTTGCGCAGGTTGAGGCTGATCTGGGCCCGGTCGATATCTTGGTGAACAATGCGGGTATTACTCGCGATGCTCCGTTCCACAAGATGACACCTGAACAGTGGCACGAGGTCATCGATACCAACCTCACAGGCGTCTTCAACATGTCCCACAATGTATGGGGCGGGATGCGCAGCCGCAAATTTGGCCGGATCGTCACAATCAGTTCAATCAACGGTCAGAAAGGTCAGTTTGCACAAACTAATTACGCGGCTTCCAAAGCTGGTGATATCGGCTTTACCAAAGCATTGGCACAAGAGGGCGCGCGCGCCGGGATCACCGTCAATGTGGTTGCACCGGGTTATATCAACACCGAGATGATGAGCACGATCCCCGAGAAGGTGATGAACGACGTCATCTTGCCACAAATTCCTGTGGGCCGATTGGGGGAACCCGAAGAGATAGCGCGTTGCGTGGCGTTTCTCGCCTCTGATGACGGCGGCTTTGTGACAGGCTCCACTATCTCGGCCAATGGTGGTCAGTATATGGCCTGATCAGACCTGAACTGATCTGAATTGTGTTACTCGGCCGGATGCATCACTGCTCCGGCCGTTTTCGTAAACAGTGCGCCGCAGATCAAAGCGGCGATTGCAGCGATGGCCTGCCTCGCGCCCGTCCGCCTTTGTTGATACCTGGCTTTTGCATCAGGGCGACACATAATTTCTGCATCTGATAATCGATTGGTCAGTATGGTCTCAGGCGGCAGGGTTGCCCGAATTTCCAGAGGCTGATGCGCGGTTCAGTCAGGCCGATCACGCAATCGACGCGGTAGTTTCTGGTTGAGAGATCACCCTAGGCTGGATCTCGCTTGCCGAGAAGGTCTTACGCAAAGGCCGTCTGGTCATGCCGTGCAAGGTCGCGCCGACCACAGATGCACATGATCGATTCGTCTGTCTTGAAGGCCCTGAGAACCATTCCAAGGTCAAAGCATTGCTGAACTGGGTGATCGAAGAGGTGAAGATCTTGCTGCTATATGCACATAGTCGCGAATTTGTTGCAGCCGCAGAGTTCGCCAAATAAACAGGGCCGCCACCATGGACGGCCCAGATCGGTGAACTAGTTGTCCAGTCGCGTAATTTGTTCTTTAAGTCGGAGCTTTTGTTTCTTCAGTTCGCTGATCGACAGGGCGTCGGTGGCGGGGTTTCGTTGTGCTTGTTCTACGCGTTGTGAGAGGTTCTTATGCTTCTTGCGAAGTTCTTGAAGATGGGCGCCTAGAGACATCCAATGTCCTCCTATCTGATTGAGGTGATAAAAGCCTCTATATCGAAACACAGGTTTGGCGCAGTGTCACGCAACAGTTACATTGGATTTAACTAATTGGATTGGATTTGGCTCTCAGACCCAATTCAAAGCTTGCCCTTGGCGAAATATCGCTTGGGCTTCGTCAGTGTAGTCATCGCCGTCTTTTAGGTGACTTTTCCCCTGATGCAGAACCAGCGGGGCCAGTAGCTGCGTTGCTGCACGGCCCGCTTTTCTAGTCCGTAAGAGAATGCGACCTGCTGGCCTACCTAGCCGTGATGTAAGGGGCTTAATCGCGATGCTGCCCATGCTGGGCGGCAAAGCGGCCAACAGTTCAGGCAATCTTTCTGCCAATGTGATTGTTGTCAGCCACCCCTTTGGGGTCAGTCTGCGGCAGGCAACGTCTGTCCAGACACTAAGCGGAGTTTCCTCGCGCAGGGCTTGTTCGCGTCCCGGATTGCGCGCGGGCGTGCCGCCACCAGCCGGATAATAGGGCGGATTAAAAAAGACATGATCGAAGGACCGGATGCGCAAGGCGTCTGGCAGGCTTGAAATGTCCGCCGTGATCCCTTCGAAGTCGGCACCATTCTCACCGGCATTGCGCACAGCGAGGTCTGCGTAATCTGCCTGCCGCTCCACTCCGACCAACGAAAGGTCCGGGATGCGCGCGCCAAGACATAGTATGGCAACGCCCACGCCGCAGCCCAACTCTAACACGGATTGGCCGGTGCGGGCGTCAACGGCTGCTGCCAGCAACACCGGGTCTGTGGCCGCGCGGTAGCCATCCTTGGGTTGCCACGCCGTCACGCGCCCACCAAGGAATTTGTCGGATGTCAGTTTGTGACGGGGGAACGGCATTCAGTCTTCCACAACGTCGATGTCATTGTCTTTCATCGCGATGCGCGCTTGAAACAGATCTGCCTGCCGGACCATCAACCGCCGGGGCAGAATTCCAATTGATCCTTCAAGGACGCTCATATGGACGTCCATCTCGAACACCTCTATATCCTCGCCTGACAGAAGGGCTGAGGCAAAGGCGATGATCGTCGGGTCGTTGCTACGAAGAAGTTCTTTCATAGACAGCGATCTAGGCACCTTGCCGCCGCTTGTCGAGAGAAGGTAAGAAAAACCATCATGAGCTTGGACGAAGCAGCGACCAAACCCCACGATCGGCTAAGCCGATATCTGGCTGACGATATGCTGGCTGTTAATGACTTGATCCGGACCCGGATGGCGTCAGAGCACGCGCCGCGGATCCCCGAGGTGACAGCTCATCTTGTCGAGGCTGGTGGCAAACGCATCCGTCCAATGATGACGTTGGCCGCGGCGCGCCTGTGTGGCTACGAGGGTGAGGATCATCAAAAGCTGGCAGCGACGGTTGAGTTTATTCATACGGCCACATTGCTGCATGATGATGTCGTAGATGAAAGTGGTCAGCGACGTGGCAGGCCGACGGCCAACCTGCTTTGGGACAATAAATCCAGTGTTCTGGTCGGTGATTACCTGTTTGCTCGTTCGTTCCAACTGATGGTCGAAACTGGATCACTGCGGGTCTTGGACATTTTGGCAAACGCATCGGCCACCATTGCCGAGGGCGAAGTTTTGCAGCTGACAGTGGCCCAAAACTTGGCCACGACTGAAGCGATTTATGTGCAAGTCGTCCGTGGAAAAACGGCGGCCCTGTTTGAGGCAGCTACCGAAGTGGGCGGCGTGATTGCGAACGCCTCGGCTAATCAAATTGCGGCTTTGGCGCGTTATGGTGATGCCCTTGGCGTTAGCTTTCAGATCGTCGATGATCTGTTGGATTACTCTGGTGCCGTGGATCAGATCGGCAAGAATACCGGCGATGATTTTCGGGAGCGTAAGTTGACGTTGCCCGTGATCAAGGCGGTGGCGCAGGCCACTGCGGAGGAGCGCGTGTTCTGGGTTCGTGTCATCGAAAAAGGCAAACAAGTCGATGGTGATCTGGAACACGCCATTGAGTTGTTGAAGAAATATGGAACGCTTGATGAGACCCGACTGGAAGCCTTGGGATATGCCCAGATCGCCAAAGACGCGATACATGAGCTGCCAGAACATCCGCTGCGCGACATGTTGAGCGATCTTGCCGACTACGTAGTCGCGCGGATCAGATAAGCACGCGGGCGGCGGCGATCCACCAATCAGAATGGGCGGCCTGAAGACTGTCGGCAGCCCGCCTTGCGTGGTCATTGTCTGCAAAAATCCCGAAACAGGTCGCACCAGATCCGCTCATCCGGGCAAGTGCGCATTCGGGTGTGTCGCGCAAAGCATTCAACGTTGTTGCAATGACCGGTGCTAGCGCGAGGGCGGGTGGTTCCAGATCGTTGCGTTGCCGCGATAGCCAATCGACGAAGCCGTTGAACCCCTGCCAATCCAAGGGTTGCATCGCTGCATTAGTCCTTGAGTTGAGCCCGTTGAAAACGGAGCCTGTGGGCACCTCGATACCTGGGTTGACCAAAACGCACCACATCTGGGGCAGGCTCGGAACGTCTACCAAAACATCTCCGATCCCTGACATCCGCGTCGGTCTACCCCGCAGGCAAACGGGCACGTCCGCCCCCAAGCGCAGCGCCTCTGCGGTCGCAATAACCGGCGTGTTTGTTAAACAGGCCAATGCCCGCAATGCGGCGGCGGCATCGGCTGACCCACCTCCAAGTCCGGCCGCATGCGGAAGGTTTTTCTCAAGCTCAAATGCAAAACCTGCCCCATTGCCCTGAAGAGCCGCGGCGCGATTGATAAGATTTTCGGGCCCATTGGGTACGCCTTGCGCCATTGGCCCCTTGATTGTCAGGGGCGCGCCGACATCCGGTGTTATTTGCAGCCAATCGCCCAGATCCAAAAACACGACCAGACTATCCAGCAAATGATATTCGTCATCGCGCTGTCCGGTCACGTGCAGTGTCAGGTTCACTTTAGCAGGTGCGAACTCCCGAAACGGGGTCACTGGCTCTCGGAGCTCGCCGCCTCGTCCTCAAGGACAGCATCAAGCCCAACATCCAGTTTAAGCCGAATACGGGTTGCGTCGGCATTTTCAGGTTCAAAAGATAAGGCGCGACTCCATTGGAATTCTGCTTCGCGAACGCGACCGACCTTCCAATAGACGTCACCCAAATGGTCGTTGATGATCGGATCGTTTGGAACCAACTCTACGGCCCGCTCCATCGGTGCGACGGCTTCCTCATACCGGCCCAACCGGTAAAATACCCAGCCAAGCGAATCGACGATATAGCCGCTGTCGGGTCGGGCTAAGACAGCGCGCTCAATCATATCCAACGCCTCATCCAGATTGCGTTTCTGCTCAACCAAAGAATAGCCAAGGTAATTCAGGACCTGTGGTTGATCAGGGCTAAGCGCTAGGGCGCGTCTGAAATCGGCCTCTGCGACCTCAAGATTTCCAATACGTTCGTGGCTGATCCCGCGGGCATAGAACAAGAACCAATACCGCTCCTGATCATGGTCGACTAATTCTAAGGCTCGATCATATGCCGTGATTGCGCTCTCAAATTCTTCCATCTGGCGCAAGGTATCGCCAAGCCCGGCCTGCACGGTTGCAAGATCAGGGTGGTTTCGCGCAAGTGACCGAATAACCTCTAGCGCTGCTTCTTCTTGCCCCATTGAGAACAGCGCGTCAGCGCGCCCTTGTTCTGCGGCCACCGAGAGGGGGTGGTTAATCGGCACCATCGCATAAGCATCTGCGGCCAAATAAAACTGCTCATCATCTCGCAAGATCTCAGCGGCTAGCAGCAATGCGTCCACATGGCCGGGATCAATATAATGAGCGGCTCGCGTATAGATCAGGGGTAGCGTGATCCCTGTATCGGTTCCAAGCGCGCGGGCCACCGAAAAGAATACCTCGGCAATGCCTTGGTTCGGGGTCAACACGAAATCATAGGGACGGGTGGGATCAGCCAAGATCGCATCGCGTAAGGTTAACAGCGCCGGGTCGGCGCTGCGGACCAAGGCAAATTGCAGCAGGGTGTCAGCGTCGTCGACGCGGTCCAGTTGGACCAAAACCTGCGCATGCGCAGAAATCCCACGCGCACTCAGCTGCTGAGGCCCAAACTCCTCACCCGAAAGGATTGCATCGGCGCCTTCAAAATCACCGACTGAGGCGCGGGCTAAGGCTAATTGAAATTGAGCCAATGACGCGACCGGGCTGCCGTTTGACGCTTGCTGAAATTCCTCTACGGCCAGGCCCATATTGCCAAGACCCAGTTGGAGCCAGCCTGAGACCATGCCATCGACCAGCGGACCTGCACCCTCACCGGCGGCGATTGCGGCCAGTGCCTCGTCAAACTCTCCACCGCCAATACGGATCACTTGCCGGGTCAGCAGTGCCAGCTCTTGCCCGTTATGTGATGTGAGCGAGGTATCAAGCAGGGCACTTGCATCGTTCCACCGGCCAAGTGCGGTCAGTGCGTAAACTGCATTGTTGATCAAGCTCTGATTGGTTGGATCAACTTCCAGTGCGCGCAGAAAATATGTTGCTGCTTGGGCGTGGTCGCCACTGACAACGGCTTGCCGCGCTGCAAGGTACGATCCGGCAAGGCCGATGCGGTCTTGCGCCAGCGCCAAATTCGGGTTCAGCACAGATAATCCAAGGCCAAGGACCATGGCTATGGGGGCAAAGCGGGGCATACGGCTCTCCTATTAGTCAACCCAAAGGTAGGGCGCGCAAACATCAGAGGCAATGCGGCGCGGGCACAGACCCGAGAAGAATTCGCCGACCTGATGCGGAAGTGATCACATATTGGGGTAGTTTGGCCCATCGCCGCCCTGTGGCACCGTCCAATTGATGTTTTGGGACGGATCTTTGATGTCGCAGGTTTTGCAATGCACGCAGTTTTGGAAGTTGATCACAAAGCGTGTTTCTTTTCCGGCCTCTTCGATAAACTCATAAACACCGGCCGGGCAATAACGCGCCGACGGACCAGCAAATTTCGGCAGATTGACCGAAACAGGAATGCTTGGGTCTTTGAGTTTTAGGTGCACAGGCTGGCCTTCGGCGTGATTGGTCATCGCAAAGCTGACATTGGTCAGCCGGTCAAAAGACAGCTTTCCGTCTGGCTTGGGGTAATCAATAGGCGCGAATTTTCTGGCCTCACCTGTGGCCTCTGCATCTGACTTACCGTGCTTGAGCGTACCTAGAAAGGAAAAGCCGAACAGGGTGTTGGTCCACATATCGAACCCGCCAAGGCCAAGCGATGCCAAAAGGCCAAATTTTGACCAGAGCGGTTTGACGTTGCGAACACGCTTGAGGTCTTTGGCGATCGGGCCGCTGCGCAGCTCAGCCTCATATGCGGGCAGCTCATCACTGCTCCGGCCGGCTTGGATCGCCTCGAACGCCGCTTCTGCGGCTGCTTTTCCAGATAGCATCGCGTTGTGATTGCCCTTAATGCGCGGGACGTTCACCAAACCGACACCGCACCCCAGAATGGCGCCTCCGGGGAATGTTGATTTCGGCATGGATTGCCAACCACCTTCGGCGATTGCGCGCGCTCCATAAGCCACGCGTTTTCCGCCCTTCAACAGCTCAGCGACCATCGGGTGATGCTTGAAGCGTTGAAATTCCATGTAGGGGTTTATGTAGGGGTTTTCATAGTTCAAATGGACGACAAAGCCGACGTAGACCTGATTGTTGTCCAGATGATAAATGAACGACCCACCGCCAGCGTTCTTGCCCAAAGGCCAGCCCATGGTGTGCACCACTTTGCCCTCGCGATGCTTTTCTGGGCTGATTTCCCAGATCTCTTTCATACCGAGACCAAATTTTTGCGGATCACGGCCCTCAGACAGGTTGTATTTCGCCATGACCTCTTTGGTCAGGGAGCCGCGCACACCTTCGCCCAGAAAGACGTATTTGCCGTGTAGTTCCAATCCGGGCTCATAGCTGTCTGACGGAGTGCCATCAGCATTCAGGCCAAACTCACCGGCAACCACGCCTTTGACTTCGCCGTTTTCGCCATAGACCAGTTCGGAACATGACATGCCGGGGAAAATCTCGACGCCCAGCTCTTCGGCCTGTTCAGCCATCCAGCGGCAAACATTTCCCATAGAGACGATGTAGTTACCGTGATTGCTCATAAGCGGCGGCATCATCATATTAGGCAGGCGGACCTCACCGCCCTCACCCAGCATATAAAAGTGATCTTCGGTCACAGGCACGGTGATGGGCGCGCCCTTTTCTTTCCAGTTGGGCATCAGTGCAGTCAGGCCAGAGGGATCCAAAACTGCCCCAGATAGGATGTGCGCCCCAACTTCTGAGCCCTTTTCCAGCAGCACGACGCTTAGATCAGCGTCCAGTTGTTTCAACCGAATCGCAGCTGCCAAACCCGAGGGCCCCGCGCCAACGATGACGACATCGTATTCCATGGACTCACGCTCAAACTCAGCCATCGGTCATTCCTTTGGATAGGCACTGTGGATCATCACAGAAAAACAATGTTCAGCAGGGCCTAGCGTGTCTTTGACATATTGGTCAATTGCGACGTGGCATCACTTTGTGCCTGATTTGCACAGGGTTCCAAAAACTTAAAACATGGCGTATCGCCCTTGTTGGCCTATTTAGTATTGCCAGTGTATCCCGGTGGAGAACCCAATGTCGATTTTACGGATGATCTATTTGGCACTGGCGATCGCCGGTACCATCTTACCAATGTACTATTTCGTCAGCTGGTTTCAAGAGTTTGGCTGGAGCCTGAGCGCCATGATTGACGCTTGGTACGTTAATGATGCGACCCATGGGTTGGTCTGGGATCTGACAATTGCTGCAATCGCATTGACTGTCTGGATCCTTGCAGAGGCCGTGACCCGTCGTGATTGGCTATCGCTAATCGCCGTTCCCTGCACCTTTGCCATCGGCATCTCGTGCGGCCTGCCGCTTTATCTTTTTCTCCGTTCAAGGCCTTCTTACTGATGGATCATTTTCTTTACCGCGATGGTGAGTTGTACGCCGAAGATGTCCCTTTGACCGAAATCGCTGCACAGGTCGGCACGCCGTTCTATGTCTATTCGACCGCGACCCTAACTCGGCACTACCGTCTGTTCAAAGATGCGCTGGAAGGTATGCCAAACATGGTCTGCTTTGCGATGAAGTCGAACAGCAATCAGGCCGTCCTGAAGGTTTTGGGCGATTTGGGTGCAGGCATGGATGTTGTCTCAGCTGGGGAATACTTGCGTGCGCGCGCCGCTGGCGTTCCCGGTGATCGGATCGTCTTTTCGGGTGTTGGGAAAACTGGTGATGAGATGCGGTTGGCGCTGACAGGTGGCATTCGACAGTTTAATGTCGAGAGTGAGCCTGAGATGATCATGCTGTCGCAGGTTGCGAGCGGATTGGGGCTGACGGCACCGATCACGATTCGCGTTAACCCCGATGTCGACGCCAAGACCCATGAAAAGATCTCGACTGGGAGGGCTGAGGACAAATTTGGCATTCCGATCGCCAAGGCACGGGCAGTTTATGCCATGGCAGCCCGTCTTCCTGGCATCGATGTGATTGGCATTGATGTGCATATCGGCAGCCAATTGACCGATTTGGCGCCGTTTGAGGCGGCGTACCTTAAGGTGGCCGAGCTTACTCGGCAACTCCGCGCTGATGGCCACACGATCCGGCGCCTTGATTTGGGTGGTGGCCTTGGCATCCCGTATGAACGCTCAAACGTGGCCCCGCCGCTGCCCGCAGAGTATGGCGCGCTGATTAAGCGAACGGTCGGGGATCTAGACGTTGAGATTGAGATTGAACCGGGCCGCCTGATTTCAGGGAACGCGGGCCTGATGCTGACCAAGGTTATCTATGTAAAGGAGGGTGACGGTCGCGATTTCCTCATATTAGATGCGGCAATGAACGACCTTATCCGACCGTCGATGTACGGTGCATATCACGATATCATTCCGGTTGTGCAGCCCGCACCGGGCGTCGAACAACGCCCCTATGACATCGTCGGCCCGATTTGTGAAAGTGGTGACACATTTGCGAAGCAACGTCAGATGCCCCCTGTTCAGGCTGATGATCTGATCGCTTTCAGATCTGCCGGTGCGTATGGTGCTGTCATGTCGAGCGAATACAATTCCAGGCTGCTTATTCCGGAGGTTTTGGTGAAAGGTGATCAATTCGCCGTCATCCGACCGCGCCCGACATTTGACGAGATGATAAATCGCGATATCGTTCCTGAGTGGCTGTAGGCGGCGATTGTGCCGATTGTGGACCCGAGTTCCTTGAAAGGGACCATGTCTGAACGAACCAAACCTTCGTCCGATCTGTCGATCGATGCGGCGCTGTCTGGGCTGAAACGACCGCTGTGGTGGACCCGTCTGGGTATGGTTGCAGAGCGGTTTGTCCAATCGTTTTGGCCGGTGTGGACCATCGCTATGGCCGCGATTTCGGTGTTCGTGTTTGGTATTGGAGCTGTTCTGGGGGTTGAGGCCCTGTGGGCGCTAATTCTGGCAATTACTGGTGGCTTAATCTGGTCGGTGGTCTTTGGCCTTGGCCTATTTCGAATGCCCACACCTGAAGAAACATTGGACCGGTTGGACCGGACCATGCCGGGGCGTCCGATTGCTGCGCTGATTGATACCCAAGCGATTGGCGCTGGTGATGCGGCGTCACAATCTGTTTGGCAGGCGCACCTTCGCGCGATGGCAGCACGGGTGGCAAATGCCCAAGCGCCTGAACCTAATCTTAGGATTTCAGGCCGCGACCCTTATGCCCTGCGCATTGTAGCGGTGACGGCTTTTGTGATGGCAGTGCTGTTTGGTGGCATTTGGCGGGGCAGCGATCTGGGCGATGTGATCGCCGGCGCCCCCGTTGGCGCAATTACCGGTCCTTCTTGGGAAGGCTGGGTTGAACCGCCGCTTTATACTGGAAAGCCGTCGCTTTACCTCAATGACCTGACTGGCCCATTTGAGGCACCAGTCGGCAGCGCGATCACCTTGCGGCTTTATGGGGAGGTCGGCAGCCTGCGCGTTAGCCAAACCATCGACGCGGATACCGAGATGCTTGCGCAAGCTGCGAACGCCACCGCGTATGAATTTCTCCTGACCCGATCAGGTGAGGTTGTGATTGCAGGCGACGGTGGCAGGACATGGCAAATTGAGATGTTGGCCGATCAGCCCCCAGTCGTGTCGTTGGAGGGAGATTTGTCGAGTGTCGCGCCCGGCCAAATGCAAATGGAATTCAACGCCAGTGATGATTATGCAGTGATCAGCGGACAGGCGCGTATTGCGCTTGACGCGGCCGCCGCTGACCGACGCCATGGGTTGGCTATCCCGCCAGAGCCGCGCGATGCAATCGTTCTGGATCTTCCGACGCCGTTTTCGGGCTCGCGTGCTGAATTCTCCGAGATTGTCGTTGAGGATCTAAGCGAGCATCCCTTTGCCAATCTGCCCGTTACCTTGACCCTAACTGTTGACGATCACGCCGGACAAACTGGTGTCTCTGTCATCAGCGCCCCCCGGTTGCCTGGCCGCCGTTTTTTTGATCCACTGGCCAATTCGCTGATCGAACAGCGGCGAGATCTTTTGTGGTCGCGAGACAATGCAGACCGTGCAGCGATGATCTTGCGGGCTGTGAGCCACCGACCCGAAGCAATCTTTGACGATGATGGCGCCTATCTGATGGTCCGCACAGCGATCCGCAGACTGGAAAGTGGTGTCGACAGCATTTCGGCCGAGACGCGCGACCAAGTGGCTGCGCTGTTGTGGAATGCTGCGATTGTAATTGAGGAGGGCGACCTGTCAGACGCGCTGGAGCAGTTGCGCCGCGCACAAGACCGCCTGTCCGAGGCCATGCGCCAAGGTGCAAGCGACGATGAGATCGCCCAGCTGATGGATGAGCTGCGCGAGGCGATGGATGACTACATGCAGCAGTTGGCCGAGAACGCAGAGCCCGGTGAGGATCAGCCCGACCAGTCTGGTGAAACTATGGAGATGACCCAGAACGATCTGGATGAAATGCTCCGCCGCATCGAAGAGCTGATGCAGCAAGGCCGCATGGCCGAGGCGCAACAGATGTTGGATGCGCTTCGCGAGATGATGGAAAACATGCAGATTACCCAAGGTGAGGGCGGTGACGGTCCGCGCTCACCCGGTCAACAGGCGATGGATGATCTGCAAGACACGCTGCGCGGACAACAAGGGCTATCGGATGAAAGCTTCCGTGAGCTGCAAGAGCAGTTCAGCCCAGGCCAGCGTAGCGATGAGCCAAACAACGACGGACAACGAGGCCAAGGCCAAGGCGGCGAAAATGATGAACGCAGCCTAGCTGAGCAGCAAGAAGACCTGCTACGTCAGTTGGAAGAGCAAGCTGGTAGCCTTCCTGGCCAGAATACCGAAGGCGGACAGGCTGCGCGCCGGTCGCTAGATGACGCTGAGCGCGCAATGGACCGTGCTGCCGAAGCCTTGGAGCGTGGAGATATCGCCGATGCACTCGACAGTCAGTCCGAGGCGATGGAGGCGATGCGGGATGGCATGAGTGAGCTTGGTCGGGCATTGGCCGAGGCCGATAGCCAGGACCAGCCGGGCCAAGGCCAGGCAGATGGGGCAATGCCCCCGGACCGCCCGTTAGAGGATCCACTGGGGCGTCAGGCTGGCAATACCGGATCGTTGGGGTCCGACGAGAATTTTGAGCAGCGCGAAGAAGCGTTCCGGCGCGCGCGCGATCTTTTGGATGAGATCAGACGCAGGTCAGCCGATCAGGATCGGCCTAACATCGAATTGGAATACTTGCGCAGGCTTTTGGATCAGTTCTGACCGATTTGGTGCCGACTTATCCAGACGTTAGTTGGTTCAACCACTCAGCCAATGACTTTGTCAGATCATCAAACCACAATCGCGCCACGTCGACCTGCTCGACAAAGCCGGTAATGGGCTCTGCAAGTGACGGGACCCTCTCAACAATCAGGCTTGTGTTGGCATAGATAGCGACCGAAATTGCAGTCAACAGCAGGATCAGTCCAAACCCAACACGAAAGCCACGTCTGCGGCGGGGCGTCAGGTCGACAGTTTCCAAGTCGCTGGCTTCAGCCTCTGTCGCAACACGGTCGGATGTTGAACGCAGTGTGGAATTGATCTCCTCAATGTCGGGCAAAAGATCCCTACGGGAGGCGGCGGCTGCCGAAGCAGTTGTTGTTGTGGTATCCGAAGCAAGGATCGCGGCCAGCGTCTCCTCATCGAACTCAGGATCTGCCTCGGGTATCTGTGGTGCGGGCGCTGCTGGTGCTGCGTCCGACAGGCCCAACTCTTCCTGCGTCTCTACGCCACGGCCTTCGGCCCGGCGCAAACTGGCTTCGCGCGCCGCCTCTTCGCGCAAAATCTCTTGCAGGCTCGGATCAAGGCCGCGTTTCGTCGGTTCTGGCCGCCCAGAATTGTCTGGCTCCATGTCATCAACATCCTCCGCTCGCGGCTCCTCAGCGGGCGCGTTGGCGGCAATATCGGGCTCGATCGCGTCATCTACGGTAATCTCAAGATCTTGCGATCCTGCCTGGAACCACGTTGTTCCACAGTTAGAGCATTGCACATCCCTGCCTTCCGGCGGGATCATGGACGCATCAACTTCGTATCTGGCACTGCAATTCGGGCATGTCAGACGCATTGCCACCTCATCCTTGCCGCATCATGCACGGCTACTCTGCCTCATTTATCAACCATTTGTAGCAATGAGTTGCGCTGTTTCCAAGTGTTTGATCGACTGGACAATTGCAACGCCTCGCTGGCTGGGGCAAAACAGCTACACACCTCCGAAGGGAGATTGCAGTGATTGAGCTAAATCAGGTCGCCTATGGGTATGCTGGCGGGCAACTTCTGTCCGATATTAGCCTGCGCCTTGCGCCCGGATCCTTCCACTTTTTGACCGGGCCTTCGGGCTCGGGCAAGACAACGTTTCTGAAGCTGTGTTACGGCGACTTGCTGCCATCAGCGGGATCCATTCGGATATTTGGGCAAGAAGTACGTGAACAAAACCGTGACGATGTTGCCGTTATGCGTCAGCGGATCGGCGTGGTTCATCAGGATTGCCAGTTTCTGGACCACTTGCCCATCTCTGAGAACATCGCGTTGCCGTTGCGTGTTTCCGGGCGCGATGAGACTGCACACAGCGAAAACCTGTCAGAGTTGATCGGATGGGTCGGACTTAGCGCACGCCGTGATGCGGCGCCGCCCGAATTGTCAGGCGGAGAGCGTCAGCGCGCCGCCTTAGCTCGCGCCGTGATTATGGATCCTGATGTGATTTTGGCTGATGAACCGACCGGCAATCTAGATTGGGAAATGTCATTGCGGCTGCTGACCCTGTTAGTTGAGCTGAACAAGATGGGTAAGACGATCTTGATCGCGACCCACGACCTATCTCTTATCCGTGCGGCCAAGGCTCAGATCTCAGCCCGCGTGCTGCGGATTGCAGGCGGTCGGTTGCAGCTTGCCGGGGCAGATTTATGAGCCGGTTTTCCGATTTGGCCGCCTTTTTGCAGGGCGACAGCCGTGCCGATAGAGTTGTGCCCCCCAAAGGCCATTCTGCGCGGCTAATATTATTTACGGCGGGTGCCATGGCATTTTTGGCAGTCTTTGCGATGGCTTTGTCATTGGCGACAGGGCGCTTGGCGGACCGGTGGTCCGACGCTTTGGCGCGCAGTTCAACGATTCGGATCTCTGCGCCCGGGTCAGAGATGGCGGGACAAACATCAGCCGTGTTGGCGGTGTTGCAAACCACGCCCGGTGTCGCCTCTGCCCGCGCATTGAGCGACGCGGAACAACGCGCCTTGCTGGAGCCATGGTTCGGGCCTGATTTACCGTTGGACAGCTTGCCGATCCCACGATTGGTCGAGGTTGTGGAAACGGCGGCGGGTTACGACGGTGAGGGGTTGCGGCAGCGATTGGCGGCAGAGGCCCCAGGCGCCATTCTGGACGACCATACCCGTTGGCGCAGGCCGTTGGTGACCGCCGCATTAAGATTGCGTACCTTGGGCTGGATTGCTTTGGGGCTGATCGCCGCCTCGACCGCAGCAATGATAACGTTGGCTGCGCAATCGGCGCTTGCCTCAAATGAGCAGGTGATCCGGGTGATGCGTCTGGTGGGCGCGCGCGACACCTACATCGCGCGGGCATTTGTGCGACGCTTTACCCTTCGGACTTTCTACGGTGCCCTGATTGGTACGTTCTTTGGTGTTCTCGCGATCTCTATGCTTCCCCAGATGCAAGAGCAGGGTGCATTTCTAACAGGCCTTGGATTTCAGGGACTGCATTGGTTTTGGCCGTTATTAGTTTCCCCATTGGCTGCGGTGACTGCGTTTTGGGCGACCCGAGGGGCCTCGCTGCGCGCCCTCAGAAAGTTGCATTGATGGCTTATTGGATCCAGTTGCTGCGTTCCATCATTTTCAATTTTCAGATGTATGTCGCGATGTTGGTCGTAGGCATTGTCTACTTTCCGTGGGTGCTGATCAGCGCCAAGGGGGCCACCGCAGGATGTCATGCCTATTGCCGATGGGTGTTGTGGACGGCCGGCTGGATGGTTGGTCTGAAGACCGAAGTCCGCGGCACACCACCCACTGACGCGGTGATGATTGCGGCCAAACACCAATCATTTCTAGATATCTTGTTGATTTATAACGCTGTTCCAAATGGCAAATTTATCATGAAGCGCGAGTTGATGTATGCCCCGATCCTTGGCCAATACGGTTTGCGAATCGGCTGTGTACCTGTCAACCGCGGAAAACGCGGTGCGGCGATCAAGAAGATGCTGGGAGATGTCGCCAGCGGTCGCCAACGTGGTGGCCAATTGATTATCTATCCACAAGGAACTCGGGTCGCACCGGGGGCAGCACACTCCTACAAGGTCGGCACGGGCGCGCTCTACAAGCAGATGAACCAAGATTGCGTGCCAGTCGCGGCGAATGTTGGCCTGTTCTGGCCCAAGCGTGGATTTATGCGCAAGCCTGGTACAGCTGTCGTAGAGTTCTTGCCCCGGATATCGACCGGTCTGTCCAAGCAGGCGTTCATGACCCAGCTTGAGCATGATGTTGAAACCGCGTCTGACGCATTGTCAGTCGAGGCCGGTTTTGTGAAGGGATAGAATATGAAAATCATCGCAGATATTGCGGATCTTGAGAAAATCTATGATCTGCCTCCTTCGGGTACGGCCATTCAAAAGGTGGCGACTTCGCTGACGCCACTCTATCGGAAATTGATTATGGCCTCGCGGTTTTGCGTTCTGACGACGGTGGGGCCCGATGGAACAGACGGCTCGCCGCGCGGCGATGATGGCCCGGTGGTGACAGAGATTAACCCAAAGACTCTGGCCATGCCCGACTGGCGTGGCAATAACCGCATCGATAGCTTGCGCAATATTGTCAGCGATGGTCGCGTGTCCCTGATGTTTATGATTGCCCAATCCAATACAATTGTGCGCGTAAACGGCTGGGCACAATTGACCGCCGATCCAAAGATGACATCACGGTTTGAGCAGGGCGGAAAACACCCCCGAAGTGTCATCCTTATTCAGATTTCTGAGGTTTATACACAATGCGCCCGCGCCCTTTTGCGCTCGCGGCTATGGTCAGCTGAGGATCAGACGCAATCGCTTCCCTCAATCGGTGATATCTTGGTTGAGATGACCGAAGGCCAGTTTGATGGCCAGACTTATGATGTGGAATGGACGGACCGTGCGGCCAAGACGATGTGGTAGGGCGGCACCTAGGCCGTCAGACCCTTCGCCCCCATTTCAAGAAACTTACGACGGCGACCGCTGATTAATTCTGCCCGCTCCTTGCCGTCGAATTCCGCCAAAAGTGTGTTGATGGCAACACCCACAGACTTGATCGCGCTGGCGCGATCGCGTTGTGCGCCGCCAACTGGCTCACGGATGATATGGTCGATGACGCCAAGACGAACCAGATCTTGCGCGGTTAGACGCAAAGCCTCGGCCGCTTCCCGCATCTTTTCGGCGTCTTTCCACAAGATCGAGGCGCAGCCTTCTGGTGAGATGACCGAATAAATCGAGTGTTCCAGCATCGCCAGCTTGTCGGCAGTGGCAAATGCAACGGCACCACCAGATCCACCCTCACCAATGATGACACTGATAATCGGGACGCCAATTTGCAGGCATTTTTCAGTTGAACGGGCAATCGCTTCGGATTGGCCACGCTCTTCGGCGCCTTTGCCGGGATATGCACCGGGTGTGTCGACTAAGGTGATGACCGGCAGATTGAAACGATCCGCCAGATCCATCAACCGCACGGCTTTGCGGTACCCCTCAGGGCGGGCCATGCCAAAGTTACGTTCAATCCGGGTCTTTGTATCCTGGCCCTTTTCGTGGCCAATGACGACAACAGCCCGATCGTTCAGTCGTGCCAAACCGCCCATGACGGCATGGTCATCCGCGAAATTCCGATCACCAGCCAGCGGCGTATATTCTTGGAACAACGCCTTGATATAATCTTGGCAATGGGGCCGGTCAGGGTGTCGCGCAACCTGACATTTCCGCCACGGGGTCAAATTCTTGTAAAGGTCGACCAACATCTCAGCGGCCTTCTTGTCCAAGGCCGCCGCTTCGGATGCAACATCCATTTCTTCGTTGGCACGCGCCATCGCGCGAAGCTCTTCCGCTTTTCCTTCGATCTCAGAAAGCGGTTTTTCGAAGTCGAGATAGTTCATGGAATTTCTCCGTAGGGTCATAGCTATATGACCGCCGCGCGTGGGTTTTGCAACAATCCGCAGCCGCAGAATTTCCGGTTTCCTATCGACAGCAAACTCCGCAAGATTTGTGGCGATGTCGCGGTTCCATTGGCACCGGGTGTTTTCGGCGATGATGGGCTTAACGGCTGCTGAATTTTCCTGCCGCTTGATAGGACCTAACTGCCTGCAAGCATTTCGGATTGGCGCACGATAACTTGCGCCTGTTTTATCGAAGCGATATCGACCAAGCGGCCCTTGTAAACCGTTGCCCCTTCGCCATTTTTCTGGGCTGTTTCCATGGCGGCCAAGATTTCCCGCGCCTCGGTGACGGCGGCATTGGACGGGGTGAAAACCTCATTTGCCAATGCGATTTGTTTTGGATGGATTGCCCATTTTCCAACCATGCCAAGTGTGGCTGAGCGGCGCGCCTGCGCGCGGTAGCCTTCGTCATCCGAAAAATCGCCAAACGGACCGTCGACGGGTAGGATGCCGTGGGTGCGACAGGCGGCGACAATTGCGGCTTGGGCCCAGTGCCAAGGATCAGACAAATGGCGCGTACCGCCCTGTAGCATATAGTAATTTTCCTGCGTGCCGCCGATGCCGGTGGTCTGCATGCCCATGGACGCGGCGAAATCGGCCGCGCCCAGTGACATTGCTTGTAGGCGTGGGGAGGAGCCGGCAATCTCCTCAATATGTGACAGGCCAGCCGCACTTTCGATGATGACCTCAAAGCTGATCGGTTTGGTGCGCCCGGTTGCTGTCTCTATCGCTGTGACCAGCGCATCGACGGCATAAACATCGGCCGCACAACCAACCTTGGGGATCATGATTTGATCCAGCCTTTCACCAGATTGTTCCATTATATCAATAACATCACGGTACCAGTAAGGGGTATCAAGGCTGTTGATGCGAACGCTAAGATACTTGGTGTTCCAGTCGACGGTGTTGATTGCCTCTATCACATTGGCGCGGGCCTGATCCTTGTCCGAGGGTGCGACGCTGTCCTCAAGATCCAGATTGATCACGTCGGCAGCAGAGGCGGCCATCTTAGCAAAAAGCTTGGTGTTGGAACCGGGGCCAAACAGCTGACAGCGGTTCGGACGGGCGGGGGCTGCGGGCTGAAGACGGAAAGACATGGCGCAATCCTGAACGTAAGGAAGTTTCGTAATTTTATTTCATTTGGTTATGATATTGCGCAGATTGATGCAAGCGCTGTGCGACGGGATTGGCAAAATCGTCAAAAATCTGTCATGCCCAACCGATGCAAACGGCCATGTGATTGGCAAATTGCCACTGCTCGACCTTGCCTACGATAATTTCGCGCGGTCCGAAGGCCTTGATCACTGCAAGTCGCCGAATGCTACTGCCATCCGCTCAACTGCGTCGATGATCGTCGCGCGTGGGGCACCAATGTTGAAGCGCATAAAGCTCTCGCCACCCTTTCCGAAGGTATGCCCATAGTTCACGGCGATCTGGGCGTCTTCGATGGTGCGGCGGGTAAACTCGGCTTGGCTCATCCCGGTGCCGGAAAAGTCGACCCAAGATAAATATGTGCTTTGCAGCGACATTGACTGCAGACCTGGGATCGCGTTGATCCCTTCATCGAACACGCGGGCATTCTCAGCCAGATAAACTACCAGTTCATCTACCCAGTCTGCGCCAGCCTGCGAATACGCTGCAGTGGCCATGAATATCCCAAAAGAATTCGGGGATATGCCAAGGGCGGTCATCCGGGCGCCGAATAAGGCGCGCAGATCAGGATCTTCAATAATGACGTTTCCAACATGGCTGCCCGCGATGTTGAAGGTTTTGGTTGCCGCCGTCATCATCACCAACCGATCAGTGATACCGGCGATATTTACCATCGGCGTGTGCGTATGGCCGGGCAGGACTAGATCATTGTGGATTTCATCTGAGATCAAGATCAGATCATGGCGGATCGCAAAATCTGCCAGCGCTGTCAGTTCGTCTTTGGTCCAAACCCTACCGCCGGGGTTGTGCGGTGAACACAGGATCATCATGCTTTCATTGCCGGTCATCTGGGCGTCCCACGCGGCGATATCAAGCTCATTGCGGCCATCTATATTGGCGAGTGGGCATTCGACGACATGCCGGCCTGAGGTATTTATGACCCGAGCAAATGCATGATAAACTGGCGTCATCAGGACGATACCGTCGCCGGGTTTGCTGAATGCCTCAACGCAAATGGCGGTACCATTCACTAGGCCATGGGTCGTGAAAATCCATTCTGGTTGGATTTTCCAGCCATGACGGTTGTCCATCCACCATCCGATCGCCGCGCGATATTTACTGTCATCACCGAAATATCCATAGAGGCCATGATCGAGCATTCCCTGCAGGGCATCCTGAACGCATTGTGGTGGCCGGAATTCCATATCCGCAACCCACATCGCAATCCCGGTCTGTGGGTTGACGCCGTACAACTTTTCCATCGAGTCCCATTTGCTACAATGGGTGCCACGGCGGTTGATAATTTCATCAAAAGACATGTCGCTTGCTCCGAAGGTGAACGTTTGTGTCAACCTAGCTGACCTGTCTGCTTGCGCAAGGGGCGTTGCGAGGCGGAATTAGATCGCCTAAATGAATGCCATGATACGCCCTATTCTGATACACCCCGACCCGCGTTTGAAAAAGCTAGCGGCCCCCGTCTCGGATTTGTCCGATGAATTGCGGGCGCTGGCCGATGACATGTTGGAAACCATGTATAATGCACCGGGGATTGGACTGGCCGCCCCACAATTGGGCATCAGTACCCGATTGATCGTACTGGACTGTGTCAAGGAAGACGGCGGTCAGCCGCGACCGCTGGCAATGTTCAATCCTGAAGTAGTTGGCAGTTCCGAAAAGACATCAATTTACGAAGAGGGTTGTCTGTCGATCCCTGAGCAATACGGCGATGTTGAGCGCCCGGCTGAAGTTGCGGTGCGCTGGATTGATGAAAATGGCACAACCCAAGAAGAAACATTTGGTGGATTGTGGGCCACATGCGTACAGCACGAGATCGATCATCTGGACGGCAAACTGTTCATCGATTACCTCAAGCCGCTGCGGCGCCAGATGATCACCCGACGAATGGTCAAGCTAAAGCGGGAACGCGCGCGGGAGCAGGTATGAGAGCGTTGTGGTCAAGAGACGGGTTACGTTGATGGCGATGCTGCCTATCTTGACCCTTCCTGATCCGCGATTGCGCCAAATCTGCGCGTATGTCGCCGGTGACACGCGCATCCTTGCCGATGATATGCTAGAGACAATGTACGACGCGCGCGGCCGCGGTTTAGCCGCGCCGCAGGTTGGTGAGATGATCCGCGTGTTCGTGATGGATGTGAGCTGGAAAGACGGCACACCTGATCCGATGGTGTTTTTGAACCCTGAGATTGTCGCCCGCTCTGACGACATGGTGACCCGATCTGAGGGCTGCCTGTCGATCCCTGGCGTGTTGGCTGCTGTTGCGCGACCGGCACAGATCACTGTCAGTTGGATGGATTTGGAGGGGGTGCGCTGGGCGCAGGCCTTTGACGGGTTCGCCGCGGCCTGTATCCAGCATGAGATCGATCATCTCGATGGGGTTTTGACCTTTGATCGAGTTGATCCTGCGCAGCGCGCCAAGCTTGAGGCCGAATATGACGGTTAGATCGTTTGTGATGTGGCCAGATCCGCGACTGGGTCGGATCGCCGCTGAGGTGGATGCGGTGACCGATGAGGTCCGCGCGATCTGGGACGATATGATCGACACAATGGAGGCGATGCCCGGCGTCGGGTTGGCCGCAGTGCAAATTGGTGTGATGCAGCGACTGGCGGTTGTGGACGCATCCGACAATCGCGGGCAGGCGATCCGTATGGCCAATCCGCTGATCTTGCATTCCAGCGTTGAGTTACGCGGCCATCCAGAGGCAAGCCCGAACCTGCCCGGCGTCAGCGCCGAGATCAAACGCCCGCGCGCGGTGACTGTGACCTATATGGATGAAACCGGCATGCAGGTACGCAAGGATCTGGTGGGCCTTTGGGCGACATCGGTGCAGCATCAGATCGACCATCTGAATGGCAAGATGTACTTTGACCGGCTAAGTAAGATGAAGCGTGATATATTGCTGCGCAAGGCAAGGAAACGCGCATGAGACTGGTTTTCATGGGCACGCCAGAGTTCTCAGTGCCGGTGCTGGAGGCACTGGTTGGGGCGGGCCATGATGTCGCGGCTGTCTATTGCCAGCCGCCGCGCCCAGCTGGACGTGGCAAAAAGGATCGGCCAAGCCCGGTGCAGGCCCGCGCTGAGGCATTGGGACTGACAGTACGCCATCCAACCTCATTGAAAACAGCTGACCAGCAGGCGGAATTTGCAGCGTTTGGGGCTGATATCGCTGTCGTAGTGGCTTACGGTCTAATCTTGCCGCTGGCAGTGCTGAGTACGCCTCAATTGGGGTGCCTGAATATCCATGCCAGCCTATTACCACGCTGGCGCGGGGCCGCACCGATCCACCGTGCGATTATGGCGGGTGATACAAAAACCGGCGTGTGCATCATGCAGATGGAGCAGGGGCTGGACACTGGGCCGGTGCTGTTGCGAAAGGAGATCGCGATTGCACCCGGTGACACCACGCAAGCCCTGCACGACCGGCTAAGCATATTGGGTGCTGTGACCATCCTTGAGGCATTGGCGCATCTGCCCAAGTTGACGCCCCAGACCCAGCCAGAGCGCGGCGTTACCTATGCATCAAAGATCGACAAGTCTGAGGCGCAAATCGATTGGACTCGCCCGGCCATCGAGATTGACCGCCAAATTCGCGGATTATCGCCGTTCCCCGGTGCGTGGACCAACCTGCATGGTAAGCGTCTAAAGCTGCTGGCAAGCCGGGTTAATGCGGTCACAGGCACGCCCGGATCTGTGATAGACGGCTTGAAAATCGCCTGCGGCGACGTAGCTGTAGAAATAACAGAAGTTCAATTGGAAGGCAGAGGCCGCCAAGACGCGATCAGCTTTTTGCGCGGCACGCCTATATCCCCCGGCACTATTTTAGGAGCGACATGATGGGTTTCTTTGCATTTTTCGGGTCGCTTATGATTGGCGGTATTATCGGTGTTCTGTTTGAGCGATGGGGCCTGACGCATAATGGCGTGATCGCCTCAGTCTTACTGTCGCTGGGTGCTGTGATCGCCCTGTTCATGCTGCGCGTGATGTTTGGGCTAAGCTTTGGCAGCCCCGGTTTGGACGCGATCATTGGCGCGGCGGCGGCGCTGATATTACTACCGATTGATCCGATTTGGCGTCGCGGCGGGCGTAAGTAGCGGCCCGCAGCGACCTGAATTTTCGGCACGCATTAAATCTCGACGCGAACCTCATGCATCCATAGTTTGGCTGGGCGCGACAGCATAAAGACAACCACATCAGCCAAATCATCAGGTTCGGTGAAAATATGGTTTGGTACATCTTCACCGGCTTTGGCGAACATGCCGGTATTGGTGCCACTTTGATAAAGGCCTGCGACCCGCACGCCGGTGCCAGCCTCATCCTGTTTCAGCACATCGGTAAAGCCGCGCACGCCATATTTAGTGGCGGTATAAACCGATTGTCCTGCTTGGGCGACGACCCCGGATTTTGAGGCAATATTCAGGATTATGCCCTCAGCCTGCGCGCGCAAAACCGGCAACATGTGCCGTGTCAGCTGCATTAGCGCAATCAGATTGGTCTGGACGGTGGCCACCAATATATCAGCGTCGATCGTGTCCAATGGGCCAGTTTTGTGCCAGATGCCGGCATTGTTGATCAAGATATCAATGCCGCCGAAATCGGCGATGATGGCATGCGCCATGGTATCCAGCACTGCGGTGTCGGTCAGATCAACGGCATAGGCGCGCGTGACCTCTGCCCCTTGGGAGAGGCAGTCGGCAACCGTGGCCGCCAACCTGTCTGGGTCACGGCCCAAGATTGCCAGTTTGCACCCCTGAGCGGCCAGTTTGAGGCAGATATGTTTGCCGATGCCATCGCTGCCGCCGGTGACAACGACGGTTTTACCTTTGAGTTGCATGAGGGGGTCCTTATTTAAAGTTCTGTGTCGCGCCTGTCGCGCCTTAGGGCTTAAACGGGGCCATTCCGGCGCGCGCCAACTCATCCGCGCGTTCATTCTCGGCGTGGCCCGCGTGGCCTTTGACCCATTTCCACGTCACGCTGTGGCGGGTCTGCGCCAGCTCCAAACGCTTCCACAACTCATCGTTTTTGACGGGTTTATTGGTAGAGGTTTTCCAGCCACGGCGCTTCCAGTTGTGGATCCACTCTGTGATCCCACCTTTGACATAGGCGCTGTCGGTGATGATTGTGATGGTGCTGGGCTTTTCCAACGCCTCAAGCGCGTGGATTGCAGCCAGAAGCTCCATCCGGTTATTGGTTGTGTGTGCCTCGCCGCCCTTCAGCTCTCGTTGCTTGACGACGGTATTGCCGTCGCGGGCAATCATCAGAGCACCCCATCCGCCCGGACCGGGATTTCCCGAACACGCACCGTCGGTATAGGCAAATAAATCAGGCATGGGCGGTGATCACGATCCAAGGTTCGACATCGCCCGCAAGGCCGAGGTCTTCGCCAAATTGGCGGGTTATGGCGGTAAAACCGGCCTCTGTCAGAAGCACGGTCAGCTCAGCATCAGAATAATAGGCGTAAAAGCGTCCCAGTGTATCGCGCGCTTGACCAGATCCCAGTTTCATACCCAGATGCAAAAGGCCACTCGGCCGCAGCGCGCGGTGCAGAGCAGCCAGATGGCGCCGAAAGTCGGTCTTGGTGGCGTGCAAAAGGCTGAAATTGGCCCATATGGCATCAAATGCGGCCAGTTCGGTCACATCATCAAAGGTACCTAACTTGGTTGGAACGCCCTTTGATCGGGCGATTTCAATGAATTCAGGCGTCGGGTCGAGCCCAAGGACATTGTGACCTGCTGCTATCATCTGCGCGGCGGTAGTGCCCGGGCCGCACCCAAGATCAAGGATATCGGCGGCGGGCGGCAGCGCGTCCAGAAACGCCTGAAACACAGGGTCGTGGCGCGCGCCGGTGTTCAGCTTGAGATATTCGCTCGCACGCTTGGAATAGGTGGCGATGGTTTTTGGGTCGGTCATAGCCAAACCGTAATGGCCAGACAGGCCGTGACAATTGAGGTCAAAAGTACCCGGAGCTGTAGCCACCATGCAGGTGCCAGCCCTTGGTTCCAAAACATCCAATCTAGCGCCAGCAGGCCAATAAAACCCGCCAAAAGCGATAGGGCCGCAGAGGTTGGGCCGCCACCCGTCATGAAAAACGCCCAAAGCGCTGGAAGCGTTGAGAGAGCATAGCCTGTGGCCGCAACAGCGCCGGTGGCCTTGGTCGCAAACCCCCAAAGTACGCCGGACATGAAGCTGAGGATGATTGCGCCATAGAAGATCTGCACATAAGGCCCGACAAAACGCGGGCCCAGGTTGGCGCCGCCCCAGCTTTGTAATGTGGGCGACAGATAGGTCGCGGCACCCCAGACAAATGGGATCAGGCCAGCAAGGCCAAGGATCAAGGCGGAGCGGGGAATTTTGCGCATGATTGTTCAGAGCCTCTCTAGTGCCAGACGACCGGCGAGGGCTGCAAATATGGCTGCAAAGCTACGGTTGAGCCAGCGCATAGTCCGCGCACTTTCCAACAATCTCGCACGCGCTGTCGCAGCAAAGACGCCATAAAATACAAAAACCGCGAAGGTCATGATCATGAAAATACCGCCCAGCAACGTCATCTCTTGGGTAACGGTTTGTGGTGTCCCAGACAGGAACGGTGGCAGCAGGGCCAGAAAGAAGATTGACAGCTTGGGGTTCAAAATGTTGATTAGCGCTCCCCTTCGCGCAATGCGCCATGTGCTGTCCGTGGTTGCGTTGGGTCGGATCGACAACGCCCCGTCAGATTTTAGCACCTGCCACGCCAGATAAAGCAAATAGGTGACACCCGCGAATTTCACGACATTGAATAACATCGCACTGGTGTGCAGGACCGCTGCAACTCCCAAGATTGCTGCCAGCAGATGTGGGACAATCCCGACGGTACAGCCAAAGGCCGCCGCGATCGCCGCGCGCCGACCTTGGCCAAGACCAAGCGCCAGCGTGTAGATCACGCCGGTGCCCGGTGCGATCACAACGATAAGCGCGGTCAGAAGAAATTGAACAGAGATCATGAGCGTGCCAATGCCAGATTAAGGCCGAGACCTGCAAAAATGGCTGCAACACCGCGATTGATCCAGCGCATCGCCGCTTGACTGGCCAAGAACCTGTCCCGCGCAGCAGATGCAAAAAAGCCGTAGCAAAGACAATTAATCAAGCAAATCGACATGAAGGTTCCGCCATAGGCCAACATCTCAATCGTGGCGGTATCTGGATTACCGGACAGAAACGGTGGCAAGAGCGCCAGAAAAAATAGCGACACTTTGGGGTTTAGCAGGTTGACCAACGCCGCACGCAAAAACGCGCGACCAAAGCCTATCTCGATACGGTCTGCGGTTACCTGCAGGGGACCACTGCGTTTCAGGGCCGAGTATGCGAGATAAAGCAGATAGGCTGCGCACAGATATTTTAGCATCGCAAAGGCCAGTACGCTGGTGTGCAGAAACGCCGCCAGACCAAGGGTCGCGACCAGAATATGCGGGGCAATGCCAAGAACGAGACCAATGGATGTCGCGACAACGGCGCGCTGACCCTGATTCAGCCCAACCGAAAGCGTATAGAGCACGGCGGGCCCCGGCGCGATAATCACCAGTATGGCGGTCAGGATGAATGGAATTGAGATCATCACCTAATCCATGCGCCGAACGATGTTCGGGTAATCAAGGGCAACGTCCCGATCATCCAGCTCCAGCACTGCTGAGAACCCAGTTCGAAATCCCTGATAAAGATAGCGATGCGCACCAGGACAGGTGTAGCGCTGGGTGGCGCGTCGGGTCTGCAGGGTGGCCGCATCGATACAAAGTGCGTTGATGTTTGCCGACTGATCGCCAGTGTGTTGGTGAACGGCGTGGCCGAGATATCTGGTTCAAGGCACCCCTGAAGATGGGGCAGCTGCGATCCGTCCGGAGTTATCCACTGGCCGGGATTTTGGGCGATCAGATCCATCGTGGAGCTTTGCGCCGTCAAAATGCTGACCGTGCGGGTGTGACGATCTGGCCCCACGGTTATTTGGTATGACAACCCGCCATCACCATCAATGATAACGCCGTGGGCTGTCTGGCCGTCCCAAGACACATGTTGCAGGCCTGTTCGGTCCCAACTCGTGCACCGCGAGATATCGGTCATGCAGGTTCCCGCAGAACGCGTGGCACCTTGAATTCAACATTTTCAACGGCGGTCTCAACAATTTCTTCGGTCAGGTCATAGCGATCGCGGAACGCCTGAATAACCTCATTTATCAAAATCTCAGGGGCTGATGCACCTGCCGTGATCCCGATTGAGGTGATCCCGTCCAGTGCGCGCCAGTCGATATCTGAGGCGCGCTGCACCAGTTGGGAATATTTGCAGCCAGCGCGCGCACCGACCTCTACCAAGCGCTTTGAGTTTGAGGAGTTGGGCGCGCCGACGACTAGCATCGCGTCGGTCTTTGGTGCCATGGCTTTGACGGCCTCTTGGCGATTGGTGGTGGCGTAACAGATGTCTTCTTTGTGCGGCCCGACGATGGTGGGAAACCGGGCATGCAGGGCCGCGACAACCTCAGCGGTGTCGTCCACCGATAGGGTGGTCTGGGTGATATAGGCTAGTTTCGCCGGGTCGCGTGGCGACAGATCGGCCACATCATTGGCGGTCTCAACCAAAAGCACCTCACCCTCAGGCAATTGGCCCATTGTGCCGACAGTCTCTGGGTGTCCGGCATGGCCGATCATGACCATCTGAAGGTTGTTGTCAGCGTGGCGCTGCGCCTCAATATGGACCTTGGAGACCAGCGGGCAGGTGGCATCAACAAAGATCATCTGACGCCGGGCCGCCTCAGCCGGGATCGCCTTGGGTACGCCGTGGGCTGAAAAGATCACCGGGCGATCATCGGGGCACTCATCCAGTTCCTCGACAAAGATCGCGCCCTTGGCACGCAGATCATCAACAACATATTTATTGTGGACGATTTCGTGGCGGACATAGACCGGCGCCCCCCATTTCAGCAGCGCCATCTCTACGATCTTGATCGCGCGATCAACGCCTGCGCAAAACCCACGCGGGGCGGCCAGATAAAGGGTCAGCGGTGGCTTGGTCATGGCGCTCTCCGAATTTGATATTAGAAATAAGGCCACAGGGGCAAGAGGTCCAGCCCCGAGAGCGTGCTTGACCTTCCGGTGGGGGAAGGTGGCAGTGACGCTGAGCAGGAGTCTTGGAGAGGACAATCGAGTATGCGACGACGGAATTTGGTGGTGCGGGTGACAGGGCTGATTGGTGTGGTTGCGATGGGAATTCTGGTCATTAGTGGTGCTGGAAACGCGCAAAAAAATGCTAGTTTATTGCGCTATGATGAGCCTGCGATCATCGCGTTGGGCGCCGAGCTGTACCTGCAAAGCTGTGCCTCATGCCATGGGGCAAACTTGGAAGGCCAAGAGAATTGGCGTGAGCGAGGCGTGGATCGGTTGATGCTCGCGCCACCCCATGATGCCAATGGCCATACATGGCACCATCCCGATGAATTGCTGATTGCGATCACAACCCTTGGCAGTGCTGCGGTCATTGGCAACGGATACGAAAGTACGATGATCGGATTTGGTGATACCTTAAGTGAGGCCGACGTGATCGCAATTTTATCCTACATAAAAAGCACATGGCCCGATGAGGTTATCGACATGCACAATCAGATCAATGCGGAAGCAAATGGCTGACCTGATCGCGGGAACGTTGCTTGTGCACGGGCGCCCAAAGCGTAGGGTAAACCAACATTCCCGATAGCAGATACTTATGTTGATGCCCCGCCAAAAGACCCCCGACTTTAATCTACCACTGGTGGGGGGGCACGTTCGACCTGTCGACTGACGGCGGCGAGCGCGGCACGGTTGTGTGCTTTTATCGCGGCCTGCATTGTCCGATCTGCGCGACTTATCTCAAAGAGTTGGAGCGCCTGACGCCAGAGTTCGCAAAGCGCGGCGTAAAGACAGTTGCAGTGAGTTCCGACAGGCAGGACTGGGCTGCGCCTATGGCCGAAAAGATCGGGGCAGAGCATCTGCGATTTGCCTACGATCTGGCGCTGGCGCAAGCGCGCGACTGGGGACTTTATATCTCAACCTCGCGCGGTGTGACCTCGATCGGTATTGCGGAGCCTGCGTTGTTTTCTGAAGCCGGATTGTTTTTGGTGAACCCCGACCAAACGCTGTATTATACGTCTGTTCAGAGTATGCTGATCGTGCGTCCGCATTTCAGCGAATTGCTGGGTGCGTTGGATTTTGCCATCGACAAGAATTACCCGGCGCGTGGCGAATATACCGGTGCAGTTTAACGCGCGTTTCTCAGCCCAAAATGCACAAAGCCCCGGTTAGATGCCGGGGCTTTGGTTTTTGTAGGTGCCGTGGGGATGGCGCTAGCTGTCGGCCTCAGCGCTATATTCATGATCATCGGCGCGCGGTTCGCGTGGAGGGCGACCAATCACGTCCTTCAGTTCTTCTAGCTCAATGAAATTGTCGGCCTGCCGTCGTAGATCATCTGAAATCATCGGCGGTTGCGAGCGAATTGTTGACACGACCGAGACACGAACCCCCTTGCGTTGTAAGGCAGCGATCAGCGGTTTGAAGTCGCCATCACCCGAAAAGATCACGATATGATCAACAAACGGAGCGATCTCCATCGCGTCTACGGCCAGCTCAATATCCATGTTGCCTTTGACCTTGCGGCGGCCTTGGCTATCCGTGAATTCCTTGGCCGGTTTGGTCACCATGGTGAAGCCGTTGTAATTCAGCCAGTCTACCAAGGGGCGGATCGGCGAATAGTCGTCATTCTCAAGCAAGGCTGTGTAGTAGAAAGCGCGCAGAAGCTTGCCACGCTGCATGAACTCTTGGCGTAGAAGTTTGTAGTCGATATCAAAAGCCAGCGCCTTCGCTGCGGCGTAAAGATTTGACCCGTCAATAAACAGCGCGAGCCGTTCGTCTCGATAAAACATGGTAGACGTCCCGTATTCTGAATGAAACCGCCGACTAAAAATGTGAGTGACTACACCTGTTTGACGACTAGCCTTGGGAAATAATGTAAAATGGTACGACTTCAACTGCCAGTGCTTGGAAACGCCGATGAGCTCGCGTTTGTCGCTGTTGGGTCGAATTTGGCCTCTAAGCAGGGTAACTCCTTGCAAACGGTAGAAAACGCGGTCTTGGCCGTGGCGAAAGCGACAGAAACGACGGCACAGATTAGTCGCTTCTTTAGGACGCCGGCCTATCCTTTGAACAGTGGGCCAGATTTTGTGAACGCTGTTTTTGCGATTCGGTGGACCGCGGGCGCAGCTGATCTGTTGACCATATTACATAAAATTGAGCGAGAGTTTGGACGGTTGCGCACCGTGCGCTGGGGCGCGCGCGTTCTGGACCTTGATCTGTTGGCGTTGGGCCAGACAGTGCTGCCAGACTTGGCCGAACAAGAGAAGTGGCGCGATCTCAGTGCTGAGCAAGCCGGCCAGATCGCGCCCGATACGCTGATCCTGCCACACCCGCGATTACAAGATCGTGCGTTTGTTCTGGTTCCATGGGCGGATATCGCGCCAGATTGGGCGCATCCTTCGACCGGGCTTACGGTTCGCCAAATGATGGACGCATTGCCAGAGGTGGACCGCGCGTCGATGACGGCCTTGACAGCCGCTGCTGCTGCCCAATAGCCGGTCTCTTTAAGACGTGCGGGCGATCAGGGCGGTTTTGTCGCGCAAGACTTCTACGAAAACTCCCTGTCGAACTTGGTTGTCAAGGCTGAATGAAGGTCTTATGTAGGCGTTCTTATTCCCACTCCCATCTGGAGATGTCCCATGGCCCGCGTGACGGTTGAAGATTGCGTCGACAAAGTTCCTAACCGGTTTGAGCTGGTGATGCTTGCCGCCCATCGGGCACGTGAGATCACAGCAGGCTCTGCGCTGACGGTTGATCGCGACAACGACAAGAATCCTGTCGTGTCACTGCGCGAAATTGCTGAGGAAACTCAGCTAGCCGCAGACCTGCGCGAGCGGTTGATCGAAAGCAACCAGACCCAGATTGAGGTCGATGAGCCTGAAGAGGACGCAATGGCGTTGCTACAGGGCGTTGAATCAGACCGACGGGTCGTGGATGACATGAGTGAAGAACAAATGTTGCGCGCCCTGATGGAAGCGCAGGGGCCTAAGTAAGCTTTGCCTTTCCCGGTCGCCGCTCAGCAGATGATTGATGCGGACGGCCTACTGTCGCTTGTCCGCATCTATAATCCCAAATGCAATGAGGCCCTGCTTCGCGGGGCCTACGCCTATGCGCAAAAAATGCATGAAGGGCAGAACCGGCATTCGGGAGAGCCGTATTTCAGTCACCCGGTCGCGGTTGCTGCAATCCTGACCGAACAGCGGTTGGATGATGCAACGATCGCCACCGCCCTGTTGCACGACACCATCGAAGACACCAAAGGCACCTACACAGAGATTGAAAAGCAGTTTGGTCATGACGTCGCCGATCTGGTTGACGGCGTTACCAAGCTGACCAATCTTGAACTGTCCAGCCGTGAGACCAAGCAAGCCGAAAACTTTCGCAAGCTGTTCATGGCGATGTCCAAGGATATGCGGGTGATCCTGGTCAAGCTGGCCGACCGCCTGCACAACATGCGCACGATCCGGCACATGCATCCTGAAAAGCAGTCAAAGAAGGCCCATGAGACGATGGACATCTACGCGCCGCTTGCCGGCCGGATGGGTATGCAGTCCATGCGCGAAGAGTTGGAGGATCTGGCATTCCGGGTTCTCAACCCAGAGGCCCGCAACTCAATCATGCGGCGGTTCCTAAACCTGCAAAAAGAATCAGGTGATGTAATCCCGAAGATTACGAGTGATATTGAGGCCGTGCTGGTCAAATACGGGATCGAGGCTGAGGTCATTGGCCGTGCCAAACGCCCGTTTTCGATCTGGCGGAAGATGCAGGAAAAGTCGCTGGCGTTCTCACGCTTGTCCGACATTTACGGGTTTCGGGTGATTACGGGCACCGAGGATGAGTGTTACCGTATTCTGGGGGCAATACATCAACGCTGGCGCGTGGTGCCAACTCGTTTCAAGGACTATATCAGCCAGCCTAAATCCAACGGCTACCGATCGATCCATACGACGGTTTCAGGTCGGGACGGTAAACGGGTTGAGGTTCAGATCCGGACGCGCCAGATGCATGAAGTGGCTGAGGCGGGCGTTGCGGCGCATTGGTCCTACCGGGACGGTGTTCGGGCCCAGAACCCGTTTGCCGTTGACCCTGCAAAGTGGCTGGCTGGCCTTACTGAACGGTTTGAACTGGCCGAAAATCATGATGAGTTTCTGGAGCATGTGAAGCTTGAGATGTATTCAGATCAGGTTTTTTGCTTCACGCCCAAGGGGGATGTGGTCAAGCTGCCACGCGGTGCGACGCCGCTGGACTTTGCCTATTCGATCCACACCCGGATCGGGCATTCCTGTGTTGGCGCAAAGGTTGACGGCCTGCGGGTGCCGCTATGGACCCGGCTGAAAAACGGCCAATCGGTTGAGGTTGTGACCGCTGAGGGGCAAACGCCGCAGTCAAGCTGGATAGATATCGTGGTGACAGGGCGTGCAAAGGCTGCAATCCGCCGGTCGCTGCGCGAAGAGGATCGCGGGCGCTACATTAAACTGGGGCTGGAATTGGCCCGCGTGGCGTTTGAGCATGTTGGAAAGCGCCCGACCGACAAGGCGTTGAAAACGGCTGCCAAGACGATGGGTCTGGTCGATGGATATGAGGTTCTGGCCCGAATCGGCAGCGCCGAGATTTCGTCACGTGATGTGGTTGCAGCCCTTTATCCTGAACTTGTGGCGGTGGCCGAAAGTGGCGAGGTAGAGGCCCGCCGCGCGGTGATCGGGCTGCCGCCCGGTGCCTCAACCGATCGGGCGCAGTGTTGCCAACCCGTGCCCGGTGAACGGATCGTCGGGATTACTTATGCCGGTCGTGGGCCGGTTATGCACGGAATCGCCTGCCCAGCCTTGGCCGCATTCGATGACGAGCTGGGTCGCTGGATTGATCTACATTGGACAGAGGGGCGTCATGCTCCTGTCCACAATGTCACAGTAGATGTCACACTGAGTAATGATAATGGTGTTTTGGGTCGCATATGCACATTGATCGGCGAGCAGAACGCCAATATCTCTGATTTGCATTTTATTGATCGCAAGCCAGATTTTTATCGTTTGTTGATTGATGTGGACGTACGCGATGCAGAGCATTTGCATGCTGTGATGATGGCCGTTGAGGCCGATAGTGACGTGGTCGCATTAGAGCGGACGCGGGATTTGTCCCGGGCGCCCTGATCTGCCTGCGGTAGGAGAAATAGGCCAGTGGTCTTTAAACGGCGAGACAACCGACCTTGGCTTCAAGTAGTGGTCAGCTGGGTTTATCCCCGCGGGGGCTGGGCGCGTGCGTTCTACTATGTGCGTCATCGTCTGAACCGGTTGCCCGGATCGCCCGAAACCATTGCGCGCGGCATCTTTGCTGGGGCCTTCACCGTCTTCACGCCGTTTTATGGCATGCATTTCATCGTGGCCGCGATCATCGCGAAAACGATGCGTGGCAACATTCTGGCAGCACTTTTAGCGACATTCCTGGGCAATCCGTTGACCTATATTCCGATCGCGATCATTTCACTTAAGGCCGGGCATTTCATGCTGGGGATTGAGCCGAGACGCGCTGTCGATCTGAACCTTGGGCAGAAATTCGGCGGCGCATTCCAAGATTTGTTTGATAATTTTCTGGCTATTTTCACTCATCGTGAACCACATTGGGCTGACTTGATCGCGTTTTACCATGACGTGTTCTTTCCCTATCTGGTGGGTGGAATCATTCCTGGCCTGATCAGCGGAACCATTTGTTATATTCTGGCCGTGCCGGTTATCCGCGCCTACCAAAAGCGCCGGTTATCCAAACTATTGGCGCGGAGCAAAAAACAAAGAAAACAACAAGCTGACGCGGCTGCGGCAAAGCAGTAGCGTTTTGTCATATGTCACAGAAAGTGAGGCGGCCATGGTGGATCGTTTAAGGCTAGGCGTAAACATTGATCACGTGGCGACGTTGCGCAACGCACGCGCCGGAACTCTGCCGGACCCGGCGCGTGCAGCGGTTGCTGCCCAGAATGCGGGGGCGGACGGGATCACTGCACACCTGCGTGAGGATCGCCGCCATATCCGAGATGCAGATATCGATGAAATCTTAAAGGCCATCAGCATCCCGTTGAATTTTGAAATGGCAGCGACCGATGAGATGCAGGCAATTGCGCTGGCGCATCGCCCGCACGCTGCCTGTCTCGTGCCCGAGCGGCGTGAGGAGCGGACCACCGAAGGTGGGTTGGAAGTTGCCAAGGATCAGAACCGTCTTGCCGAATTCATTGCGCCTTTGCGTGATGCAGGCTGCCGGGTGTCTCTGTTCATTGGGGCTGATCGTGACCAGATTGCGGCCGCACACCGGATCGGTGCACCTGTTGTTGAACTGCATACTGGTGCGTATTGCGATTTTCATGCTGAGGGCGCGTTTGAGGCCCGCGATGCAGAATTTACACGGCTTAGGGATTGCGTTGCCTATGCGGCTGATCTGGGGCTAGAGGTCCATATGGGGCATGGCCTGAACTATGAGACGATCATGCCGATTGCGGCTCTGCCTGAAGTAATGGAACTCAATATCGGACATTTCCTGATCGGAGAGGCCGTTTTTGTCGGAATGGGTGCGGTTATCGCCCAAATCCGGGCTTTGATGGAAGAGGCCCGGTTCTGATCCGTGCAGCTCTACTTAGCGTTTGCCTGTTGATGGTTCCTTTAATGGCCGCCGCCCAAACAGTGCGCGACCGTGACACCTGGGAGGCGAATGCCCGCAACCTGGTAGATCCGGTTTCTGAGAATGCGCAGAGCTATTTCAACGGATCGGTGTGGATCACGGCGCTGGATATGGTTGAGCCTGAAGTGGCTTGGGGCCATACCTTGGTGCAGTTTCTGGCAGAGAATGGCACCTATTGGTATCGTCAGCTGATTTTCAGCTACGGCGGCAATGGCTTTTCTGACATGGAAATGCCTGCGCTGCTGTCTAGCTATGATCGCGCTACGGGGCTGACCTTGACCGCTCCCAACAGTCGTTATGACAATGGAGATTATAAGGATGGCAGTTCCCGTCTCACGATCAGCCAAGCGACCGGCGTTGTCACAGCGTAATAACATGGTGTCCGCAGTATGATGGTATCGACATGACAAGTATTGAGTTTCTTCTGGTCTTGCTGGCGTGGGCGGTTGGCGGCGCAAGCCCCGGACCTGCGACTCTGGCGATTGCGGGAACGTCGATGGACCGTGGACGGCTGCGCGGCTTGGCCGTGGCGGCAGGGATCGTCTGCGGCTCGGCGTTTTGGGGCATTGCCGCGATGCTGGGGATGAGCGCGTTGATGCTGTCCAATGCTTGGCTGTTCGAGATCCTGCGCTATGTCGGGGCCAGTTATTTGCTTTATCTGGCATTCAAATCTGCAAAATCTGCTTGGCGCAATTCCAAGATTTCCATGGTGGCGTCAACTGACGGCACATTGGGGAAGTTCTATCTGAAGGGCTTGCTGATCCATCTGACCAATCCAAAACCGATCTTTGGCTGGGGCGCGATTTTTGCAGTTGTCGTGCCGCCCGGAGCAGACATATCAGCGTTGCTCTGGATATTTGGCGCGTTGGTCGTTGTGTCTTGTGCGGTCTTCTTTGGGTATGCGTTTCTGTTCTCGGTCGCCGGCATCGCGCGCAAATACCGCGCCATGAAGCGGTGGTTTGAGGTGACATTTGCACTGCTCTTTGGGTTGGCAGGCCTGAAAATCCTGACGACGCGCCTGTCATGATCTTGGGCGTGGGCACAGATCTGGCCAATATTGAGCGGATTGAACGGACGCTGGCGCGGTTCGGCGATCGGTTTCGCAACCGGGTCTATACCGAGGTTGAGCAAAAGCGGGCTGAGCGGTTGCCGCATCCGCCAGCGGTTTATGCCAAGCGTTGGGCCGCCAAGGAGGCCTGCTCAAAGGCGCTCGGAACTGGCCTTCGCATGGGGATTGCGTGGAAAGACATGGCCGTGACCAATTTGCGGACTGGGCAGCCCATTATGCAAGTGACGGGGTGGGCCAAAGAGCGACTCGAACAGATGACACCGGAAGGCTATCAAGCGATTATTCATGTGACGTTGACGGACGACCATCCGTGGGCGCAAGCATTCGTTGTAATCGAGGCACTACCAGCGGATGAAGCGGCCAAGCTGCGCGCGCCACCGCCAAAGGGGCGCCCGCTTGCTTGACTCCGCCCGACGCACCGACCATGAACCGCGAAACTTCATACGCTAACGAGGCAGTATAATGGCAACAGTAGCCAAGAAGGACGGCATTTGGGAAACTGTGAAGACAGTAGTCTATGCGCTGTTGATCGCAGGTATCTTTCGGACCCTGTTTTTTCAGCCGTTCTGGATCCCGTCGGGCAGCATGAAAGATACGCTGCTGATTGGTGATTTCTTGTTCGTAAATAAGATGGCCTATGGCTATTCACAGCATTCCTGCCCATTTTCGATATGTCCGTTTTCGGGCCGCATTCTGGGTGATGAGCCTGAGCGTGGCGATGTCGTGGTTTTCCGCCATCCAGTGAACGGATCGGATTTCATCAAGCGGCTGATCGGTCTGCCGGGTGACGTCGTGCAGATGCGCAGTGGTGTTTTGTTTTTGAACGGTGAGCCTGTTCAGATGGATCTGGTTGACCCGTTTATCGAAACCGCTGGACGCCAAGGCCCCGCAGGTCATGCCGCTCGTTGCTCCAATTCGCCCGTGGGTGAAGGTGGCGAGTGCATTAAAGAGCGGTTCATTGAGACCTTACCAAACGGTGTTGAGCATTCAATTTTGAATATCGAGAATGGTGGTTTCGCCGACAACACCCCAGCGTTCACGGTGCCTGAAGGCGAATATTTCTTTATGGGTGATAACCGCGACAACAGTCAGGACAGTCGCTTTCCGCAGTCCATCGGCGGCGTCGGAACGGTCCCGTTTGAGAACCTGATTGGACGGGCCGACCGGATCATGTTCTCATCTGCAGGGGCGCGGATGGTCTACTTTTGGACCTGGCGATCAGACCGGTTCTTCCGGGCGGTCGAGTGAAGCTGTCGAGGGAACTGATCACGTTTGCTGCCCGGCTGGGGCACGAATTTTCTCAGCCGGATCTTCTGATCCGTGCGCTGACGCACGGCTCTCTTTCGTCCGAAACACGTGCTGACAATCAGCGGTTGGAGTTTCTGGGGGATCGGGTCCTGGGGCTTGTGATGGCTGAGGCGGTTCTTGCGTCAGATCGTGCAGCCAGCGAGGGCACACTTGCGCCCCGGTTCAATGCACTGGTGCGCAAGGAAACCTGCGCGGATGTTGCACGTGATGTTGATCTGGGATCGGTCCTTAAACTGGGTAAATCTGAGATGAAAACCGGTGGGCGCCGTAAGGACGCTCTATTGGGCGATGGGATGGAGGCCGTGCTGGCTGCCGTCTATGTCGACGCAGGTTACGATGCCGCCCGTGCGGTGATCTTGCGCCTTTGGGGCGACCGGATCGCCAATGTCGAGGAAGACGCCCGTGACGCCAAGACCGCGTTGCAGGAATGGGCACAAGCCCGCCGATTTGCCCCGCCGTGCTATGTTGAACTGGCGCGCAGCGGACCGGATCATGCCCCGATGTTCACCATCGAGGCGCAGTTGGAAACGGGCGCATCGGCACAGGCCGTTGCCCCATCGAAACGGCAGGCGGAACAAGCCGCTGCCAAGGCGCTGTTAGAGCGCGTGGAGACGGAAACATGACGGACAAACGCGCAGGCTTTGTGGCCCTGATCGGAGAGCCGAACGCGGGTAAATCGACACTGCTGAACCGGATGGTGGGGGCCAAGGTCTCTATTGTGACGCATAAAGTGCAGACCACGCGCGCGCGCATTCGCGGTGTGGCGATGGAAGATCAGAGCCAGATCGTTTTTGTCGATACGCCGGGCCTATTTCGGCCGCGTCGTCGACTGGACCGCGCGATGGTAGCTGCGGCTTGGTCGGGTGCTGCTGACGCCGATGTTGTTGTCCTGCTGATTGAGGCGAACCGTGGCCTGACTGAAGGAGTGCAGGCTATTCTGGACGGTTTGGCTGATCGGGCCGATGAAAGCCGGGTGGCGCTGGCCATTAACAAGATTGACCGGGTCAAGGCCGAGACCTTGCTGGCCCTGACGCAAAAAATGAACGAGGCATATAATTTCGCCGAGACCTTCATGATTTCGGCGGAAAAGGGGCATGGCGTGGATACGATGCGCCAGTGGCTGGCGGGCGTCGTGCCTGAAGGCCCCTGGTTTTACCCCGAGGATCAGATCGCAGATGTGTCGATGCGAATGATCGCAGCCGAAATGACCCGCGAAAAATTGACCCTGCGGCTACATCAAGAATTGCCTTATCAGATGACGGTTGAGACCGAAGCCTGGGAGGATCGCAAAGACGGATCGGCCAAGATCGATCAGGTGATCTATGTGATGCGCGACGGGCACAAAGGTATCGTGCTGGGCAACAAAGGCGAAACCATCAAGGGTGTTTCACAAGCGGCGCGCGAGGAGCTGGAAGAGTTTTTGGGCCGCAAGGTGCATCTGTTCTTGCAGGTCAAGGTGCGGCCCGGCTGGTTGGAAGACTCTGAGCGGTATTCTGAGATGGGACTGAATTTCAAGGATGGTGAATGAGCCCGAGGCTGGCTGCTGAATTTTGGGTCCAAGCCTATCTGATGCGCCTGCGCCAAGCTGATATCCCGGCCTATGTGGTCAAGCGCGGTGACAGCACCGCCGGCGCGGTCCTCGTAAAGCAAAACACCTTGGACGGGCAGGCGCGATGTTATCAACGCTCATTTGATCTGATGAGTGGAGAGCGGCAATGGGTGATCCTGAGTGAGGGAGATGAGTCCGAGGTCGACAGGGTGCTGGCACGCCAGCGCAACTTTGATCCCGACGTCTGGGTCATTGAGATCGAGGACCGGGCGGGCCGGCATTTGCTAGACGAACCTGGGTTGAGTTAGGCGCGTGCCAGCTTATTGGCGCGCGGCGAGCGGCCTCCGGTGGGGATATTTTCAGAATAAGGAAATGGGCGTTTCGCTTTGGTGTGCGAGCGCCTAGATTGTATCGATGGACTGGCGCGATGAAGGGGTGCTGCTGGCTGTGCGTCGGCATGGTGAAAGCGCCGCAATCATAGAAGTATTTACGGCCCAGTATGGGCGTCAGTCGGGCGTTGTGCGGGGCGGCGCATCGCGTAAGATGACGCCAGTGCTGCAACTGGGTGCGCAGTTGGACGTGACTTGGCGCGCGCGACTTGAGGCCCATCTTGGCGCCTTTACCGTGGAGCCCTTGAAGGGGCGCGCCGCAGACGTTCTATCAGACCGATTGGCGCTGTCGGGGTTGTCGGCGGTCTGTGCGCTGCTGGCCTTTGGCTTACCTGAGCGGCAAGCGCATCCCAACCTTTATGCATATTCAATAGCACTTCTGGATGCGATCGGCGCCGAGGGCTGGGAGCGCGCCTACCTGCAGTGGGAGGTGGCGCTGCTGGAGGAGATGGGATTTGCATTGGATCTAACTGCTTGTGCCGTGACCGGGTCCACCGAAGATCTGATTTATGTTTCGCCGAAATCTGGCCGTGCCGTCAGCCGAACGGGGGCGGGCGATTGGGCTGACAGGCTATTGCCACTGCCTGAATGTTTGCGAAGCCCGGGCCCGGCACTGCGCCAGGATGTGCTGGCAGGTCTCAAGACTACGGGGTATTTTTTGCACAGCCATCTGGCCCAATCCTTAGGTGAACGGCCGCTGCCCAAAGCACGCCAGCGGCTGATCGATGTGTTGGTGCGTCAGTCCGCAAGCTGAAAAAGCATCGCGCGGCCATCTGTATTGTTCAGCAGCAATAAGGGCCCCGATACTTCGGCCAATGTCATGTCGGCCAAGGCCGCAAAGAATCCAGTTTCCAGATCAAGTTCTGGGCACGCGCGCCGTGTGACGATGATGGGACCTGCGTCAAACCATGGGTAGGGGGCGGATTGGGTGGTGCTGTAGTTGTTGCAGGGGGCTTGGCCTGTCAGGTGCCCGTCTTGCGTCAAGTCTAGGGTGGCGGCGCCTGCAAAGGTGACGCCGTCCATTTCAACCAGTTCCCAGACGCCGGGAGCGTAGCCGGAAACGGATTGGTCCCCTTGGCAGAACGACAATAACAGGGTGAAGGTGAGCGTTATGCGAAACATAGAGATAGAATGGCCGAAATCGCATCGATTGCAAATGCCTAGAAGTCGGTATCTGGGCGACGGCGGATCCAGACCTCAAACATCGGATCGCCAAGGTGCCACTCGTCATCCCATTTATCCACCAGGTTGAGCGCGCTGAGCTTGCGTAGGGCGGCCTGTATGGCAGAGCTTGAGAGCGGATCACCGCGGAGCCTGCGCGCGAAATCCCGCCCGTCAGCGCCAAACATCTGGCCGACATCTTCGGCGACCATGCGCAGTACGAGGCGCTGATTGTCGGTTAGCGACAGCCAGGTTTCGGCGAAACTGAATTCTTCCTCTAGGTCTTGTTCAACCCGGTCGCGTGCCTCTTGGGCTGAGGCGGCCAGTGGCATGGCGTTAAGCCAGCGCTGAAACAACATCGGGTTTTGGCCAAAGGCGTCGAAATAGATATAGGCCTGATCGGGATCAAGTTCGCGCCGATATGTGGCGGCATAAGCCGCCAGTTGGTGATGCACAAAGTCCAAGCCCAAAGCCGGCAACTCAATCGGGGTGGCAAAGCGGTAGAAGGGCGCGTCGCGGGTTGAAAAGACGTGCGATAGGCCCTGTTGTGATGAGCCTGTGAACAGCACCGAAAGCCCATCCTTGCGTTTATCCAGACTGGTGCGCAAGGCGGCTATCACGGGTTCTGCATTGGGGGCTTTTGCGACCTCTTGAAACTCATCAAACAGGAAAAACGTCGGGTGGTTCGTGTTGGCCAGACGGTCGCAATATTGATCCATCAACAGCAAATGGTCAGCGGGGACCTCGCGGCCAAGGTTGGCCAAGTCGATCTCTATCTCGCCGCGTCCATCGGGTGATCGCAGCCGTAACTTTGGCGCAAGGCCGCGCGCGCCACGCCAGAGCCGGTTCACGCCGGGGCCTGAATAGAGGGCCTGTTCAAGCTCATAAAGAAGAACCGCGAGCGGGGAGGCGGTGGTTTGCCAGAAGCTGGCATAGCCGACTTTGTGGCGATACATTTCTGCGCGCGGTGCCAGATCATAAAGCAAAAACTGGGTCTTACCGATGCGACGCGGTCCAAAAAGCGACAGGGCCTGCGCCGGACCGCTGGTCATCATCTGAAAGACGGTGTCCAGAAAGCCGGTGCGCGGGTAGTGCCAATGCGATTTGATCATTATCCAGTATTATCCTAGATCAAATAATTATTCAAATCCGAATAATTCAGGATAATACCGCTAACCCTTTGCGAGGGTATCAACTGCGAGGGCCGAGGCCAGAATGGCCTCTTTGGCCGGCGTGAAGGTGAAATCGAAGTCGCGACAGGTGGCGCTGTTCTCTACCATCTTGTCGACACCGAGGGACGGAATAATCCCCCGAACAGTCGGATCAAACAGGCCGATCAGCTTCATCAGCCAGCTAGGGGCGATCCGGGTCGCGACCTTGCGTGCTGGGTAGGCGTCACTGATGACTTTCGCGATCTGCGGAAACATCCAGCTTGCGTCACACGCAATATAGCGATTGCCGATCGTCTGGGGTCGCGACAGGGCACCAACGTGCAGGGCTGAGACATCTTTGACATCAACCAACGATATACTGACCTGTGGCTGTGCGGGATCTTTGCCGCTCATGATCCGCTCAATCAACTCAAGCGAGGCGCCATAATGTTTGTCCATCGGAGTGCCGACCACCAGACCGGGATTGATCACCGTCAACTGCATTTCGGGATGTGCAGCCACAAAGCTCCATGCGGCGCGTTCTGCCAAGGTCTTGGATTTCACATAGGCACTGGCAGTTGGATGGTCGACATCTGACCAATCCTCGGGGCCGTAGGGCACGCCTGCAGGCTTGTCGACAGACACAACCGAAACAATCGAGGAGGTCAGCACCACGCGGTGCACCCCGGCATGTTGGGCGGCCCTGAGCGCGCGCAGCGCCCCGTCAACGGCGGGACGGATCAGCGACTGCTCATCCTTGGGTTCGGCCAAAGGGAAAGGCGAGGCGGTATGCAAAACGGCGTCGACGCCGACCATCGCCTCATTCCAACCTGCATCACTGTTCAGATCCAGAACGACAAAGCTCAGCCGGTCTAGATTGCCCGCTTTGGCCACAGCAGCACGTACTTCATCAACCCGCGATATCGACCGTAAGGACCCTTTGACGGCATAACCCGCGGCTAGAAGGTCATAGGCGATCCGTTTCGCAATAAAGCCGGTAATCCCAGTCAAAAGTACAGTCTGCGTCATAATCGAATCCCTGAATTGGTTGGCTTGTGATGTATCTCAGACGGCCCGCACGAAAAAGGCCGCTTGGATAAGCGGCCCAATCGATCAAAAGGTCGCCACGCCTAGCTGAGTAAGCGGCGTGCGATGACTTGTGCCTGAATTTCAGCGGCGCCTTCAAAGATGTTGAGGATCCGGGCGTCGCACAGAATACGGCTGATCTTGTATTCCAGTGCAAACCCGTTGCCGCCATGGATTTGTAGCCCGTTATCAGCAGCAGCCCACGCCACCCGCGCACCCAGCAATTTTGCCATTCCTGCCTCTAGATCACAGCGGCGGCCCTCGTCCTTTTTGCGCGCAGAAAAGTAGGTCAGCTGACGCGCGATCATGATCTCAACGGCCATCATCGCCAACTTGCCCGACATGCGCGGAAAATCGATCAGAGATTTGCCGAACTGCTTGCGGTCCTGGGCGTATTGCATCGCCACATCCAGCGCCGATTGCGCCACGCCGATTGCGCGCGCAGCGGTCTGGATGCGGGCACTCTCAAATGTCTCCATCAGATGCTTAAAGCCTTGACCCTCAACGCCGCCCAACAGGTTTTCACCGGCGACATGGAAATTGTCGAACGCCAGTTCATATTCCTTCATGCCGCGATATCCCAGCACTTCGATTTCACCGCCGGTCATCCCGTCGGTTGGGAACGGGTCGTCAACGGTGCCGGGTGTCTTTTCGGCGATAAACATCGACAGACCCTTGTAATTGGTCGTGCCGGGATCTGTTCGCACCAAAAGCGTCATGATCTGGGTGCGCGCGGCGTGGGTGATCCAGGTCTTGTTGCCAGTCACCTTGTAGTTATCATCAACCTTGACCGCGCGCGTGCGCATGCTGCCCAGATCAGACCCGGTATTGGGTTCGGTAAAGACGGCGGTGGGCAGTATTTCGCCGCTGGCCAGCCGTGGCAACCACTTGGCTTTTTGGTCCTCGGTGCCACCGCACGAGATCAGTTCAGCCGCAATCTCGGACCGTGTGCCTAGTGAGCCAACGCCGATATAGCCGCGTGAGAGCTCTTCTGAGACGACACACATTGAGGCCTTGGACAGTCCAAACCCACCGTATTCCTCGGGGATCGTCAGGCCAAAGACGCCCATTTCGGCCAGCTCCTCAATGACTCGCATCGGGATCAGTTCATCCTTGAGGTGCCATTCATGGGCGAAGGGCTCTACCTTCTCGATGGCATAGCGGCGGAACTGCTCACGGATCATCTCCAGCTCATCATCAAGGCCAGAGGCGCCGACTGTCACATTGGCCGATTGTTCCTGCATCAGCACAACCAGCCGGGTGCGAACGGCTTGTGTGTTGGCCGATTGGCTAAGTGTCATGATCTCTGGTGTCATCATGACGCGCTGATCGTCTTTGGTCAGGCCCAGGTCTTGCAGTCGCAGCATTTCGCCTTGGCTCATCGGGATACCGCCGTAGATCTGCCAGAGGTATTCACCAAAAGCGATCTGATGGATCAACGCCTCAACCTCGCCAAAGCGCGCGTTAGCGTCCAGTCGCTCTGCCCAAGCCTGCATCTGCGTCAACGCCTCAACATAGGTTGCAAGCCAAGCTAGGCCGTGGGCCGCAAACTGATTTTTCTCCAGCAAAGCACCGCAAACGCGCCCATCTTCGGTGACGGTTTTACGCACACGGTCTTTTGCCGTCGCAAGCAGCGATCCAAGTACTGGAATGGTCGCTGCGGTCAGGCGCAGTAGGCCAGGCAGACGGGTGCTCGTCTCAGGGACAACTTGCATCTTTTGTCCATCATGGGGCATGGCCTTCTCCTTGTCTCAGCGGTTTGGGCCGATGTAGTTTGTTTGCAGTTCGTGCGCAACAAAAATACAAGTTTATTGCGCTATAAGACCGAAAGTGTCGCCACGAAATACCCATGCGGGCCGGTCTAATTCCCGATATAGCGAGTTGTCTTGTATCGGAGCCCAAATTGTGGACCCATTTTATCAGCTTATGACGCCGCTGGCCTTTGGCGCTGCCTTTGCGATCGCGATGCTGGCTGGGTTTGTCAAAGGGACTGTTGGGTTCGCCATGCCGTTGATCATGATCTCTGGCATGGGGGCGTTCTTGCCTATTGAGGTGGCGTTGGCCGGCCTGATCGGGGCAACTGTGACCAGCAATGTGGTTCAGGCGCTGCGCCAAGGTTGGCGGGCGGCCATAGCGTCAGCCAGACATCATTGGCGGTTTCTGGTTATCGTGCTGGTCTGCATGTTGTTCAGCGCGCAACTGGTTCCGATTGTCTCTGACAGGTTCATCTATGGCTTCTTGGGCGTAGCAATTGTTGTGTTTGTGGCGATGCAACTGATGGGTTGGAAAATCCGGGTGGACCCGGCGCGCCGGGTCCGTGCAGAGTTTGGATTTGGTGTCGCGGCGGGCGCGCTTGGTGGCTTGGCTGGCGTGTGGGGGCCACCGACCGTGGCCTACCTGCTGGCGCTGGACACGGAAAAAACCGAACAGGTTCGCGTGCAGGGCGTGGTCTTTTTCCTTGGCGCTATTGTGCTGTTATCGGCCCATCTGCAATCGGGCGTTTTGAACACGCAAACCATTCCGCTTTCCGTGACCCTGATTATTCCTGCGATGCTTGGCATGGGCCTGGGATTTAGGGCGCAGGAACGTTTGGACAGGGAACAGTTTTTGCGCGCAACGCTGATCGTATTGTTGCTGGCAGGGTTTAATTTGTTGCGGCGGGCCCTGTTTTAGGGCCCGCTCTTTTCAAGAGATTGCGGCTGCTTTCACGTCTTCATCGATGAACGGGATGTATTGAGCAAAGTTGCTGCAGAACATGTTCACCAGTTTCATAGCCTGCTTGTCATAGGCCTCGACGTTGTCCCAAGTCCGCCGCGGATCAAGCAAGATGTCGGCAACGCCGGCCACACTGATCGGAACATCAAAACCGAAATTGGCGTCCTTGCGGAACGTGGCGCTGTTCAGCGAACCATCCAATGCAGCCGTCAGCAAGGCGCGGGTCGCGCGGATTGGCATGCGGGATCCGGTGCCATAGGCGCCACCGGTCCAACCGGTGTTCACCAGCCAACAGGTCGCACCATGAGCGGCAATTTTTTCCCGCAGCAGGTTGCCGTACACCTCAGGTCGGCGCGGCATGAAGGGCGCGCCAAAGCAGGTGGAGAATGTTGGTTCAGGCTCGGTCACGCCCCGCTCTGTGCCCGCGACTTTTGAGGTGAAGCCCGACAAGAAGTGATACATCGCCTGCGCCGGCGTCAGCCGTGAAATCGGGGGAAGCACGCCGAAGGCGTCGCAGGTCAGCATAATGATATTGCGTGGTGAGCCGCCCAATGCCGTGGCCGACGCGTTTGAGATATACTCAAGCGGATAGGCGCACCGCATATTTGCGGTCAGGCTGTCATCCTCAAAATCCAGCTCTTTGGTGTCAGGATCAAAGACCATATTCTCGATCACGGTGCCGAATTTCTTGGTGGTCGCGTAGATCTCAGGCTCAGCATCGGGGCTAAGTGAGATCGTTTTGGCATAGCAGCCACCCTCAAAATTGAAGATGCCGTTGTCGGACCAGCCGTGCTCATCATCGCCGATCAGCACGCGGTCAGGGTCCGCCGACAGAGTCGTTTTGCCGGTTCCAGACAGGCCAAAGAAAATCGCGGCATTCTCTGGGTCATCTGGGGCGTGGTTCGCAGAGCAATGCATCGGCATCACACCTTTTGCGGGCAACAGGTAGTTCAGCAGCGCGAACACCGATTTTTTGCTCTCACCGGCATAAGCCGTGCCGCCGATCAAGATCAGCTTTTTGTCAAAGTTCAGTGCAATGACCGTCTCGGACCGGCAGCCATGGCGCGCAGGGTCCGCCTGAAAGCTGGGGCTGTTTAGAATGGTGAACTCTGGCGCAAATTCCAGCAACTGGTCCGCCGTCGGGCGGCGCAACATGTGCCGGATGAACAGGCCGTGCCAGGCCAGTTCCGTCACGACGCGCACATCCAAACGGTAGGCCGGGTCGGCGCCGCCAAAAAGATCCTGCACAAAGTAGTCGCGCCCGGCCATATGGGCCGTCATATCGGCATGCAAAATATCGAATGCGTTGGGTGTCATCGGGGCATTGTTTTCCCACCAGATGCTGTCTTCGACGGCCGGTGTCCGAACGACGAATTTGTCCTTTGGGGAGCGGCCTGTGTGCTTGCCGGTTGTGGTCAAAAAGGCGCCGCCCTGGCCTAATGTGCCCTCGCCACGAATTATTGCCTCTTCGACCAACGCAGGCTCGAGCAAGTTATAATAAACCGTGCCCAATCCTGTCAGGCCTTGGTGGCTTAATGTATGGTTCGGGTTTACGCTGCCAACGATCATCTGCGTTCTCCTAGACCGTGCCGAGCGGCCAAGATGTAAGAAAATATCAAGAACAGGAGGCATTCCTGCTGATATTTGCCCCGTATAACATGACCGTTTCACGATGGGATAGGCCGTCGGTGGACAGTTAGCGCAATCAAGTCTGAGTTATTTTGCCGCTTTAGGAAGGTCTTAACACGGATAAGGGCAAATTTACCGCACTGCATAGATCGATTCGCAACTTATCGATTGATTCTAAGGACCAAAAAACAGACAATAAGGAAAAAATAAGACCAATTGAGCAGCACAAGGATAACAAAATGTCGCGGATCGCACTCGTCGATGACGACAGGAACATCTTGACCTCCGTTTCGATCACGTTGGAGGCTGAGGGTTTTGAGGTTGAGACTTACAACGATGGCCAATCTGCATTGGAAGCGTTTTCGCGCCGGATGCCAGAATTGGCCGTTTTAGACATTAAAATGCCCCGTATGGACGGCATGGACCTGCTCCAACGGCTGCGCCAAAAAAGTGCTGTACCGGTGATTTTTCTGACATCTAAGGACGATGAAATCGATGAGCTGATGGGCCTTCGAATGGGCGCGGATGATTATGTTCGAAAACCATTTTCGCAGCGTCTTCTGGTTGAGCGGATCCGCTCTATCCTGCGCCGGCAAGAGGCGATTGCATCTGACGCTACGGACAATCCGGAAGAAAGCCAGATCATGGCACGCGGGCAGCTTAATATGGACCCGTTGCGTCACTCCGTAAGCTGGAAGGGAAGCGATGTTTCGCTGACCGTCACAGAATTTCTGCTGCTTCAGGCCTTGGCTCAACGCCCGGGGTTCGTCAAAAGCCGGGATCAGCTGATGGACGTCGCGTATGACGAACAGGTCTATGTCGATGATCGGACCATCGACAGTCACATCAAACGTTTGCGCAAAAAGATGCGCCAATCGGACCCAGAGTTTTCGGCGATCGAAACACTCTATGGAATCGGTTATCGCTATAACGAAGAATAGAAAAATTGATGACCTTAGCTTCGGATATCGGCATGATGGACCGGCGCGCAAATAACGGATCAGATATTGTTCTTGGGGAAGATTGGGATCGCCCTCACGGAACAGTTGAGTCTGAATTGCGCGACGCGAGGGCTCGCCGCGGCATGATCTCGCTTAATAGATCTCCTTTGGCGCGCAAGATTATCATGTTCAATCTTCTTGCGATCGTGATCCTAGTTGCGGGCGTATTATATTTGAACCCGTTCCGAGATAGCCTAGTCTTGCAGCGTGAGCGCGCGCTGGCCGTTGAGGCCCAGCTGATTGCCGATATCTTTGAGGCGAGCCTACCGCGGAGCGCGCCCGCTGATTTGGTCACCGGTGACGGGATTGATCCTGTAGACGTCCTGTCGCGGATCGGCCTGACGACTGGTGTAGACGTGTTTGTCTTCACGCCAAATGGGACGCTGGTTGCCTCGACCGATATGATCGAGCGGACCTTGCCGCGCCGGGTTGAGGGGATCGTGGAACGCGCCGAACAGACTCCGCTGATCTCGCAACTCCTCAACACTATCTGGGACGGGATCGCTGGAATTCTGGCGCAAGATGTCTCTCCACCAGTGGCCACCGCACCAGAGGAGTTAGCCCGCGCTATCATGTTGGAAACCATGAACGGCGCCACTGTTTTGCGCAGTGGCTCTGACATGTCGGGCACGGTCTTTACTGCGGCGACCCCAATTGATGGAATTTCTGGGATCATCGGGATTATTGCTGTGACAACACCCGCCGGTGAAATTGACCATTTGGTCCGTGAGGAACGCGAACAGATCCTACAGATGTTTGTGATCGCGCTTATGGTTTCGATTGGCCTTAGCCTCGTTTTGGCCAGCACAATTGCCAACCCGCTGTCCGATCTGTCGGCCGCGGCCGAATTGGGGCGCGACAAGAACGCCCGAAAGATGAGTCCGACCCGCGTGAGGATCCCTGATTTGACCGGCAGACCTGATGAGATCGGCCGCCTGTCTGGCGCGCTGCGCGGCATGGTCGGCGCACTGTATGACCGGATCGACAGCAACGAACAATTTGCAGCTGACGTTTCCCATGAGATCAAGAACCCGCTGGCCTCGCTCCGCTCTGCAGTTGGGACGTTGCGCATGTCGCGCACAGAGGATCAGCGCATTCGCCTACTAGACGTCATTGAACATGATGTACGGCGTCTGGACCGATTGGTCTCAGATATCTCGAACGCCTCGCGGCTCGATAGTGAACTGGTCAAAGAGGAAGAGGATGAGTTTAACCTAATCCATATGCTCGACAACCTGGCCCAGCATCATAAGGAGTTGGCCAAGGATCAGGGCATAGAATTTATTGCCGATCTTCCAGATGAGCCCATCCCGGTTCATGGATTGGAAGGGCGGTTGGCGCAGGTCTTTGTTAACCTGATTACAAATGCTGTTTCGTTCTGCGAAGAAGGTGACGCGGTTCGGATCTGGGCACGCAAACGCGAAAACCGCATCTTGGTCGTCGTAGAAGACACTGGTCCCGGCATGCCAGAGCAGGCTTTGACTAAGGTCTTCAATCGATTTTATTCCGAACGTCCGGCGCATCAATTTGGTGATCACTCAGGCTTGGGCCTGGCGATTTCAAAGCAAATCGTTGAGGCGCATGGTGGCGTGATCTGGGCCGAGAATATCCACCCAACTGACGCTGATCCAACGTCTGAACCACTGGGGGCACGCTTTGTCGTTGGCCTGCCAATCTGACATGTCTCAGTTGGCGCAAGCCCCTAATATAATACATCTTAGTGACAAAGGCGACCTTCATGAGGGTCGCCTTTTTTGTCGCGCAACAGCCGTTATGATACATGGCCAGGGGTTGCTTTTTTTTGGTTCCAGCGGATCGGGGAAATCTGGTCTGGCGCTGGAGTTAATGACGCGAGGCGCAAAGCTGATCAGCGATGATGGTGTCTGGCTAGTCCCCCGGCAGGATACCGTTAATTTAATCCGGCCTGAACAGGCCCCACCTTTGATCGAGGCGCGTTATGTCGGTCTTTTACCGGTGCCCGAAATCTGCGCCGATGCGCCGCTTCGCTATGTTGTGGATTTGGATTTGAGTGAACCTGACCGATTGCCCGAACCTCGCACAGTCAATTGTTTTGGCCTTCAGTTTGATCTGATGCATGGTCGCAACGTTCCCAATCTAGCCACCGTGCTGGACTATCTGACTGCGACCCATGAGGCAAATCCCGATGACTGACAGCCCGCCAATCTTGGAAGAGACTTCCCGCGTGATCTTCGTGTCAGGCCCTTCAGGGGCTGGACGCTCAACTGCGATCCGGACGCTTGAAGATCTTGGGTTTGAAGCCATTGATAATTTGCCACTCAGCCTATTGCCAAGGTTGTTGGAGGGTCCACCGCTGACCCGGCCCATTGCCCTTGGGACAGACACCCGCAACCGCGACTACAGCGCCCAAGCCCTAATTTCTACGCTCGACATGTTGACCGCGGACCCCAGTGTGCTGGCCGATCTGGTCTATCTGGATTGCTCAACCGAGGTGTTGGTCCGGCGCTTCTCCGAAACCCGGCGCCGCCATCCGCTGGCGCCTGAGGATCGACCGGTCCTAGGGATCGAGTTGGAGCGAGATCTGCTGGTGCCCGTTCGAGCCCGTGCCGGCATCCTGATCGATACCACAGATATGACACCGCATGATCTGCGCGCTGAGATCAATCGATGGTTCGCCCCTGGTGGCCAGCAAAAGCTGGCGTTATCCGTGCAATCGTTTTCCTACAAACGCGGCCTGCCACTTGGCGCTGATATCGTGCTTGACTGCCGGTTCCTACGCAATCCGTTTTGGAGCGCGGATTTGAGGGTGCTTGATGGGCGCGACGCTGAAGTTGTCAGCTATATCGCCAATGACCCAAAGTTCACTGTCTTCCTAAACCAAGTGACGCAATTGGTTGAAACTTTGCTTCCCGCCTACCGTGATGAGGGTAAATCACACCTGTCAGTCGCTTTCGGGTGTACCGGGGGGCAACACCGGTCAGTGGCGATGGCGGAAAAACTTACCGCACATCTTGCACAAGCTAAATGGCAGGTGTCTATAAGGCATCGGGAACTTGAACGGCGAGGCGCGATCCGCGCGCCATAAGGCCAAGGAAGCGCAGTTGATCGGAATAGTGATCGTCGCACATGGTAGATTGGCGCAAGAATTCTTGAATGCCGTCGAACATGTCGTTGGGCCGCAACCTGGTGTGCGGGCTATCTCTATTGGTGCCGATGATGACCGCACCACGCGACAGTTGGAAATTTGTCAGGCAGCGGATGAAGTCGATCGGGGTGGCGGCGTCGTCGTGGTCACGGATATGTTTGGCGGATCTCCGTCCAACTTGTCGTTGCGCGCCTGTCGGCCATCCAACCGAAAGATTTTGACCGGCATGAACTTGCCCATGCTGATCAAATTAACCAAATCGCGCGAATTGAGCGTCGATGACGCGATTAGCCGAGCCAAGGATGCGGGCCGCCGTTATATCAACAGCTTCGACGGAAGTCCGGAATGACGGCCCCATTGATCAGCAACCTTGAGATTATGAATGTTAAAGGCCTGCATGCCCGCGCCTCAGCGAAATTTGTTGAGGTTGTTGAGGCACATGATGCCGAAGCGGTGGTTCGCAAGGATGGGCTGAGTGCTGCCGGCGACTCGATCATGGGTCTTTTGATGTTGGCAGCCTCTATCGGAACCACTATCAACGTGGAGACACGGGGCCCCCAAGCCTCGTCGCTGTCGTCCGCACTTGCCGAACTGGTAGCGGATAAATTCGGCGAAGGAATGTAATACGCCCAGGGATGGAGGGGCAGGCTTTGGTAGACAGCACCCAGCAAAGACCAGTTCTGGCGCACCGTCATCCGGGAAAACTGGTTGGCCAAGGTGACGGCCAACTTTTGGCTGATCAGTCTTATGACCGCCGCCGTCTGTCTTATGCCCACACGTTTGAGAACCCATATCAGGTGCGCGCAATCCAGATAATGGAATTGGTCACAGGCAAGCTGCGCCTGCTGAATTTGATCCGAAGATTTGAGGCGATGAACGTCCCTGTGGGACAGGGGTTCTGGAAACAGGCCCTTGATGTCATGGGGATCGAGATGGCAACGCCGGATGAGCAGATCGCCAATATCCCAAAAGACGGGCCACTGGTCATCGTGGCCAACCATCCACATGGGCTGGTCGATGGCATGATTCTTGCAGAACTGATCGGCAAGGTTAGAACTGACTATAAGATCCTGACCCGATCGCTTTTGACAGGCGTGGTCGAGATTGAACAATTCATGATCCCAGTGCCGTTTGCGCATGAACCCGACGCGTTGAAACAAAATCTGGATATGCGGAAAAGGGCGATGGAGCATCTGACGGATGGCGGCGTGCTAGTGCTGTTTCCGTCGGGCGTTGTAGCCTCATCCGAAGACCTTTTTGGCCCCGCAGTTGAGGCGGAGTGGAACCCATTTACTTCAAAAATGATCCAGCGCTCTGGTGCGCGGGTCTTGCCAATCTTCTTTCCGGGGCAAAATTCGCGCTGGTATCAGATCGCCAACCGTATGTCCGCTACACTACGGCAAGGCTTGTTGCTGTACGAAGTTGTTCATGCGCTGAACAAGCCGCAGGCCCCGATTGTTGGCTTGCCGATTGAGCGGGACGTGATCGAAAGTTGGGCCAGTAATCCTCGTGGATTTGTCGCCTGGCTGCGCGAACAGACTATTGGTCTGCGTTCTCAGGTTCCGACCCGCCGCTAGGCGCAATTAGCGCGTTGGGACTGGCGTTTCGCCGCGATAATCATAGAATCCGCGATTGGTCTTGCGACCCAGCCACCCAGCCTCGACATATTTGGTCAACAGCGGGCAGGGACGGTATTTCGTATCAGCCAAACCATCATGCAGCACGTTCATGATCGACAGACATGTGTCCAACCCGATGAAATCCGCCAGTTCCAGCGGCCCCATTGGATGGTTTGCCCCCAGTTTGAGAGACTCGTCGATCGATTTGACCGATCCGACCCCTTCATAAAGCGTATACACCGCCTCGTTGATCATCGGCATCAGAATGCGATTCACTATAAAGCCCGGAAAATCCTCGGCAGTCGTCGCTGTTTTGCCCAGTCGTTCGACGACTTTATGGCAGGCGGCAAAGGTCTCTTCGTCGGTGGCGATACCCCGAATTAATTCGACCAACTGCATGACCGGAACCGGGTTCATAAAGTGAAAGCCCATGAATTGCTCAGGCCGGTCGGTACGCGCCGCCAGCCGTGTGATAGATATCGATGAGGTATTGGACGTCAGGATCGTCTCAGGCCGCAGATGCGGAAGCAGATCTTCGAAGATCGCTTGCTTAACTGTCTCACGCTCGGTCGCGGCCTCAATTATAAGGTCGCACGTGCCAAGCTCTGCCAAAGTCATTGTTGTCTCGATCCGGGCCATTGTAGCCGCCTTTGTCTCGGCGCTAACTTTTTCTCGGGTGACCTGACGCTCTAGGTTTCGGTCTATCAGGGCAACGGCATTTTCCAGCCCTTCGGCTGAGATATCGTTCAGGACTACGTCAAACCCTGCTAGCGCGCAAACATGGGCAATCCCGTTTCCCATTTGGCCCGCGCCAACGATTCCGATTTTTTGAATGTCCATGTCGCACCCCTCCAAGGCTGCTGCGACCGCACCATAAACCCGGCATCCCAATGCATACAAGCGCAAAGCGCCGGAGCCTCAGGCGCTGATTATCTATGTTAAAATCACTTCAATTTAGCACCTTAGCGCTTTGGAAAGTCCTGTGGGGGAGTGTGGGCATGGGTGAGTCTAAAATGGTGGGAAACATAATGAGCTTTGTTCAATTGGGGCATGGTCCCCTTGATTATCAGGTCTGCACATATCCGGGATCACGCGCGATGTTCCGCGGCCCGGCACAGGATTTGTCTGGGGCATTTGTGCTTTGCCTTGGCGGATCAGAGACGTTTGGTAAATTTGTGGCGCAACCGTTTAGCGAGTTGTTGCAGGCGGCCCTTGGCGGTGTAGTTGTCAATATGGGGGCGATGAACGCTAGTGTTGATTTTATGCTGTTTGACCCGGCTGTCATAGCAGCGCGGGAGGCGGCCAAACAGATTGTCCTGCAGGTTCCGCCCGCGCACAATCTGTCGAACCGGTTCTATACCGTCCATCCCCGGCGCAACGATCGGTTGATCAAAGCATCAGCGTTGTTGCAAACGATCTATCGAGAGGTGGATTTTACCGATTTCCATTATACCCGGCACATGTTGTCGGCGCTGCAGATCTTATCTGCAGATCGATTTGATATTATCGTCCATGAATTGCGCACAGCCTGGGCCGCGCGGATGCGGCAACTAATCACTAGCTTTTCTGTGCCGGTGCATCTGCTTTGGATGTCTCAACGTGCACTTGACGATTGTGCACCAGATGTCGGGCTGGGTGTCGATCCACTTTTTGTGACTACTGAAATGATGAAGGAGATTGCGTCGCTTGCCAGCAGCGTGACCCTGTCGGCCTGGCCTCAGGTTGAGCAGGATGCTGTTGGGTTGAGTGGAATGTTCTTTGGCCCCAGAGAGGCAAAGGCGGCCCGTCTAATGCCGTTTCCGGACCACCACCTGCAGACAGCCAATGCGTTGGTCTCAAAATTACGACCTAACACTGGCAAACGACAACGGCCCGCCCACTGAAGGTGACGGGCCGCTTCGAGGTTTTTCAATAGGTGTCAGAGCTTGCTCGTCAGCTCTGGCACCGCATCAAATAGATCCGCGACCAGACCGTAATCAGCCACCTGAAAGATAGGGGCCTCTTCATCTTTGTTGATTGCGACAATGACCTTGCTGTCTTTCATGCCGGCCAGATGCTGGATCGCACCGGAAATACCAATCGCAATGTACAGGTCTGGCGCCACCACCTTACCAGTTTGGCCAACTTGCCAGTCGTTTGGCGCATACCCACTGTCGACCGCGGCACGCGACGCGCCAACCGCAGCACCTAGCTTGTCAGCCAGACTTTCGATGATCGCGAACTGCTCTTTTGAGCCAACGCCGCGCCCACCGGACACAACGATCCCGGCTGAGGTCAGTTCAGGCCGGTCGCTTGCGGCAACTTTGTCCTCAACCCAAGCCGATAGGCCGGGATCTGCAACAGCGCTGATGCTTTCAACCGAGGCAGATCCGCCATCGGGTGCGGCATCAAAATTGGCGGTCCGAACGGTCATAACCTTGATCGCATCGGTCGATTTGACCGTCTGGATTGCGTTGCCCGCATAAATTGGGCGCTCAAACGTGTCGGCATCAATAATGGCGGTCACTTCGGAAATCACCATCACATCCAGCAGCGCGGCAACGCGGGGCAGGATGTTTTTGGCGCTAGATGTGGCGGGGCCCACAATGTGGGAATAGTCGCCCGCCAAGCTGACTACCAGGTCGGCAATCGGCTCAGCCAGGCCATTACCATAGGCGGCATCGTCGGCACACAGCACCTTGGACACGCCGGCCAATGTCGCAGCCATTGCGGCGGCACCGCTGCAAGATGAGGCCGCACAAAGGACGGTTACATCGCCCAGCTGGATCGCAGCAGTGACGGCTTTCGCGGTCGCGTCAACAGCCAGTTCGCCGCCAATAACTTCTGCTAGAAGAAGAACAGCCATTAGAGTATCCCCGCTTCGTCTTTGAGTTTCGTCAACAGCTCATCAATGGAGGCAACCATGACGCCTGCTTGACGAGTATTCGGTTCGTTTGTCTTCACGACGGTAAGGCGCGGCGTAACATCGACGCCGTAATCGGCCGCAGTTTTCTCATCCAGCGGTTTTTTCTTGGCTTTCATGATGTTGGGCAATGAGGCGTAGCGCGGCTCATTCAGGCGCAGATCGACCGTCACGATTGTTGGCAGTTTGACTTTGATCGTTTGCAGGCCGCCATCGACCTCACGGGTTACAACGGCGCTGTCACCATCAACGTTCAGCTCTGAGGCAAAGGTCGCCTGAGACCAGCCCAAAAGCGCACTTAGCATCTGGCCAGTAGCGTTCATGTCATTATCGATCGCCTGCTTGCCGGCCAGAACCAACCCAGGCTGCTCCTGATCGATCACCGCTTTGAGGATCTTGGCAACGGCCAACGGCTCAATGTCGTCATGCACGTTGTCCGTTGCAATCACCAAGATTGCGCGATCTGCCCCCATAGCCAAAGCTGTCCGCAGGGTTTCCTGCGACTGCTTCACACCAATTGAGACGGCGATCACCTCTTCGGCTTTGCCAGCTTCCTTCAGACGAATAGCTTCTTCAATTGCGATTTCGTCGAATGGATTCATCGACATTTTGACATTTGCGAGATCGACACCTGACCCATCCGCTTTCACACGAACTTTTACATTGTAATCAATCACGCGCTTAACCGGCACCAGCACCTTCATCTGCACGTTTCTCCTGAGCAAATCCCCCACAGAGTGTAGAGGCGAGTTAGTCTTTCAGCGGTCGTTTTATCCGCTTCGCGGCTTCAAAAATAGGGCAAAATCGACCCATCAGGCCAACGCGACGTCGCGTTTTGCCCTAGCGGTTGGCGCCGGGCACCCAAAGCACATCATCTTTGCCATCATTGTTGGCAATGCGTCCTGCCACAAAAAACCAGTCAGACAAGCGGTTAAGGTATCTGACCACTGCTGGATTCACCGATTCCATAGTCGCCAACTCCACGCTCAATCGCTCTGCGCGACGTGTGACGGTGCGACACAGATGCATCTGGGCAGCCAACGCGGATCCACCCGGCAGAATAAAGCTGCGTAGCGGTTCCAATATATCATTCATCACATCAATTTCGGCTTCCAGCCGCAGAACCTGTCCATCTATCACGCGCAGGGGCGGGTAAGCAGACTCAGCGTCTTTCTCCATATCTGGGCGGCACAGATCGGCGCCTAGATCAAACAAATCATTCTGAATTGCGGCCAGTTGTACATCAATATCGCCACTGGTGTGTTGACGTGCCAGGCCAATAGTTGCGTTCACTTCATCGACGGTTCCGTAGGCTGTCACGCGCATCGAGTACTTGGCGACGCGTGATCCGTTGCCAAGGGCGGTTTCCCCGGCATCACCGGTTTTCGTATAAATCTTATTCAGAACGACCATTAGGTCAGCCCCCTGTACTTTTGCGGAAATAAACAAAGACAACGATCAGGATAATCGCAGCAAACTGAGCATAAAGACGCCAGCGCATAAACTTGTTGGCGTTCTTGTGGTTATAGTCACCACCGCGCCCAAACGATCCGATGCCGAAGAACAAGATCACCAGGACGATTATTACGGCCAGGATAATGACGATAAGAAGCGGGTCTTGGGTCATATGGATTTCTTTCTAGTATTCTGGTGGAAAGGTAGCGTGCGCGACCGGTTTGGCGAGGGTCAGCTTTTCGACAGGATCCAATCAAGTGCGCGACTCGGCAAAAGGCGCCGGGCAAAACTCATCACATACGTCGGTGTTGTAACATAGTAGCGGGCTTTGGGGTTCTCGGCCTCTAGCGCGCGGATCAATTTTCGGGTCACGGCGTCTGGCGGCAATTCAAACGTGTCTGGTCCTGCGTCGCGGTACAACCTTTTAATCAAGCCCTCGCGATACTGCTCAACCCGGGCGGAGCCCTCCCAATCAATCCATTTCTCAAAATGTGGGATCGACTTTTTTCGGATTTCTGATGTGATCGGTCCAGGCTCAATCAAGATTATCTTGATTGGGGTATCGGCCATTTCCAGCCGCAACACATCCGTTAGCCCCTCAAGTGCAAATTTCGTCGCGACATAGGCACCGCGCCATTTCAGGCCGACAAACCCCAAGACGGAGGAGTTCTGGATGATCCGCCCATGTCCTTGTGCGCGCATCACGCCGATTGCACGGCGTGTCAGATCGTGAACGCCGAACAAATTCGTTTCAAACGCAGACCTCAACCCGTCGCGCGGAAGATCCTCTACCGCACCGGGGAGGCCAAACGCGCCGTTGTTGAAAACAGCGTCCAACGTGCCGCCTGTTCGACGCAATGCCTCAGCCAAGCCAGCCTCAACACTGTTGGTATCGGCGTAATCCAGAACAAAGCTCTCCAGCCCATCGTCAACCAATGCAGCCACATCGCCGTGTTGGCGTACGGTTGCGAAGACCCGCCAGCCATGGGCGTGAAGTGCGCGGGCGGCATGTGCGCCGATGCCCGAAGAACACCCCGTAATGAGAATGGATTTTGCCACGTACCGCCCCGCATCTAAGATGTGGGTCAGCGATACGTCAGCTGACTTTCAAGGGCAATGTGGCGTTTGTGATCAGGGCTGGATCGACGACAGGAACCTACTGGACATATACCCGACATGTCCAGTTTCAAGCACGCGGATTTGAACCCAGCCGTTGGCCAAGATCTCGATCTTCTCGGCCGCAATGCCACGGTTCAGGGCAGTGATGACCGGGTTGCCAGTGGACGGCCCTGCACGCAGGTTCACACTGGTGCCAGTGACATAAAGTAGCTCGTCCCCGTCGGATGCGGCAACCACAGGTGTGCGGATAAAGTTAGCGTCAGCCGGGGCGTCGAAACTGGCCACGTTCAGCAGCCCCGGCGCATAGCGCGCAGGTGGGATGACGGCGCTGACTGGGACATCATCACTCAGCGCGATCAGGCCATCAGAGGGGCCAAACCCGGCACGAGTCGTTGAAGCCCCCATCGCGTCATCACCCAAGGTTACGACATCATTAAAATTGATCGACGGTGCGCGTGCTGTGTCAGCGCCGGGACCATCAGTTAATAGAATCATGCCTACGTAGAGTGTGGCGCAAAGAATAAGTGACAGACGGATCATGGCAGTAATCCCCCGAAAATGATTAAAATAAAGAATTCACATTTAACTGATTGTAGGCCTCGCATTCGATTCGGGCACGGGGAAAAATCGCGCTTGGATGTCTTTTGGACGCTTTACCGTCCCAAGTCCTTTGCGTATCACCACCGCAATGACCCAGCAGAATGACAAATCAGACCCACAAGAGGTTTCAGAACCGCTGCGTCGCGCAATTGCGTCGCGGTACCTTCAGTATGCGCTTAGCACGATTATGCATCGCGCCCTGCCGGATGCCCGCGACGGGCTAAAACCTGTTCACCGTCGCATCCTTTTTGCGATGCGAGAACTGCGGCTTGCGTCCAATGGCGGGTTTCGGAAATCGGCCAAGATCAGCGGCGATGTGATGGGCAATTACCACCCCCACGGCGACACCGCGATCTATGATGCGATGGCGCGTCTGGCGCAGGATTTCACCATTCGCTATCCGCTGGTCGACGGGCAGGGTAATTTCGGCAACATCGATGGCGATAATCCCGCGGCATCCCGGTATACTGAGGCGCGAATGACCGCCGTTGCTGAAGCGTTGTTGGAGGGTTTGTCCGAAAACGCTGTCAATTTCCGCGATAATTACGACGGTACACTGACTGAGCCAGAGGTTTTGCCAGCAGCGTTTCCAAATTTGTTGGCCAATGGTTCTAGCGGGATTGCTGTTGGCATGGCGACGAACATCCCCCCGCATAATCTGGATGAGTTGATCACCGCCTGTCTGCATCTGATCAAGATACCCGGCGCGCGCGATGAAACCCTAGTTGATATGATCCCGGGGCCGGATTTTCCGACTGGGGGCGTTATCGTAGAGCCGAAGGAAAATATTCTTGAGGCTTACCGGACCGGCCGCGGCGCGTTTCGGTTGCGCTGTAAGTGGGAACTGGAAGACTTGGGTCGCGGTGGATGGCAAATCATCGTCACCGAGATCCCGTATCAGGTCGCCAAATCCAAACTGATCGAAAAGATTGCTGAGCTGATCCAGATCAAGAAGATCCCGATCTTGGCTGATGTACGGGACGAAAGTGCCGATGACATCCGCATCGTTTTGGAGCCGCGTACCAAGAACGTTGATCCAGAATTGATGATGGGCATGCTTTATCGCAATTCAGATCTTGAGGTTCGGTTCTCACTTAACATGAACGTGCTGATTGATGGACGCACGCCCAAGGTCTGCTCACTCAAAGAGGTACTGCGGGCGTTCCTTGATCACCGCCGCGAGGTTCTGATCCGCCGGTCAACGCACCGCATGGAGAAGATCGATCACCGACTAGAGGTGCTCGAAGGGTTCATCATTGCGTTCTTGAACCTTGACCGGGTGATCGACATCATCCGCTATGACAGTGATCCCAAGGTTGCTCTGATGCGCGAAAACTGGGGTCTGACCCATGTCCGCGCCATGTCTGAGGCTGATTACGTCACGCCGGGCCGGGGTGATGGTGAGCTGAGCGATGTTCAGGCCGAGGCCATTTTGAACATGCGCCTGCGGTCGTTGCGCCGACTTGAGGAAATTGAACTGCTGCGCGAACAGAGTGCCCTGATGGAGGAGCGCGCTTTGCTTGAGGATCTGCTGGAAAACGAAGAGATCCAGTGGGCTAAAATCTCGGATGAGTTGCGTGAAATCCGCAAGCAATTTGGCAAGAACTCTCCCAATGGGGCGCGCCGCACCGTCTTTGCTATCGCCGGTGAGGTCGAAGACGTTCCGCTGGAGGCGATGATTGAGCGCGAACCAATTACGGTGGTCTGCTCAAAAATGGGTTGGATTCGCGCCATGAAGGGCCACGTCGCCCTGGACGGGCCGATCAAATTCAAGGACGGCGACGAAAGTCGCTTTGTTTTTCATGCTGAAACGACAGATAAGCTGCTCATTTTTGGAAACAATGGCCGCTTTTATACGATTTCTGCCACAAATTTGCCCGGAGGCCGTGGAATGGGTGAGCCTGTCCGCTTGATTGTGGACGTGCCTAATGAGGTTGAAATCGTGGACCTGTTTATCCATCGCCCAGATCGCAAACTATTGTTGGCCTCATCGGCCGGCGACGGGTTTGTTGTGCCTGAGGCTGATGTGGTGGCGCAGACCCGATCCGGTAAGCAGGTGTTGAATGTACGTGGGGACGTAAAGGCGAAAGTCTGCATCCCCGTAGCCGCAAATGATGATCACGTTGCCTGTGTTGGTGACAATCGCAAAGTCATCGTGTTTTCTTTGTCTGAGATGCCCGAAATGGGCCGTGGCAAAGGGGTGCGTCTGCAAAAATACAAAGATGGGGGTCTGTCAGACGCCCGCACCTTCGTTCTGTCTGGCGGGCTTAGCTGGAGTGATCCTGCTGGCCGGACCCGGACAGAATCCGATTTGACCGAATGGACGGGCAAGCGCGCAGGGACAGGCCGAATGGCTCCGCGCGGTTTTCCTCGGGATAATCGGTTTACGAAGGTGATACATGAGCGTTCTCAAGACTGAATTTTCCGGCGATCGCAGTGATCTATTTCAGCTGGCGTTGAAGACGGGTGTGCTGACGGTCCTTACCTTCGGACTTTACCGGTTCTGGCAGACTACGCGGGTGCGCCGGTGGTATTGGTCTTCGGTGCGGCCCGGAAACAGCCCAATGGAATATACCGGCAGCCCGCTTGAGATGCTAATGGGCTTCTTTTTTGCCGTAATCGTGCTGGCCATCTATCTCACAATTTTCAATATTGGCTATATGTTTGGCCTGACCCAATTGATGCAGGTCAGCCCAGAGGCCTTATTTTACGGTTTCATCGCCACCCCAGTGGCCTTGATCCCGCTGTATTTTGTCGCGCAATACCGCTCGCGTCGGTACCTTTTGGCCCGCACCCGCTGGCGCGGTATCCGCATGGCGATGGAGCCGGGCGCTTGGGGGTATGCGTGGCGTGCTTGCATGTATTGGACGCTGACAATCATGACGCTTGGCTTGCTGTGGCCCTTGATGACCTTTCAGTTGGAGAAATACCTGACTGACCGTACTTGGTTCGGCAACGCCCGCTTTACGCAGTTTGGCCATTTCGGACGCCTTTATGGCCCGATCATCCCGTTCCTTTTGGGGGTCTATGGTACGATCGCATTAGTCGTTTATGCCGTTATGTCGAACGAGCTGACATTCTTTTGGTATGTTCCTATGACAGTCATTTTGGCGGGGCTGGGCGCCGCATATTACCGCGTCAGCACAACCCGGCTCATGGCTGGGCTCAAGCTTTTGGGTGACGGGTTGGAGTTCGACATCCACCCAAGTACCCGCAAATTGCTTCGTATTCAGATCATGGGCAATCTGCTGTCAGGATTTCTGGTCAGTCTGGTCTCCCCGGTCATTCTGGGCCTTGTATTGGGCGCCTTGTTTGCCTTGGGCCTGATTACCAAAGAGACCATCTTTTCGATGCCAGTGAATCTGTCGATCTTTGTCTCGGCCATCACGTCACTGTTTATCTTTGTTCTTCTTGGGGCCTTTCGGCAGGTTTTTGTGACCTACCCAATGGTACGCCACTTTGCCGAAACCCTCGAAATCTTTGAACCCTCCTTACTGTCTGGGATCCGGCAACGCCGGGCTGATAACGGTGCGGATGGTGGTGGATTTGCAGAAGCCCTGGATGTGGGAGCGGCATTCTAATGGATCAAGTTCAAAGAAAACCTGGTTTCGCTGCCAGCCTGGCCCTAACCTATGTTGATCTGTTGGACGGGATCTCACCCCGCCACCAACACGTTAGCCTACGGCTTCGGGGTGAAGGTCGCCATATTGAGTTGGAGCTTCGCAACACTGACACCAATGTGGCTGACTATTGGCGCCTCGCGAACATGCGCCGGATCGTAGATCAGGCCAGCCAAGACGTGCTGATCTTTGCCCGTAGTGATAATGATAACGCCCGTATCATCGTGCGAGAGCCCGAAGCTGTGCGTGCCATTCTGCGCGCCGCCCCGAACATGACGACCATCCGCGGCCCACACGGACTGGTCCCCCGTGTCCTTGGTATGGGTGTGCTTGCATTTAGCTGTGTGATGGCAATCCTGTTTGTGATCATGCCGATGATGGCGGAACGTATGGCACAGATTATCCCAACTGAGCTGGAGGCCAGTCTTGGCCAATTGACCTATCAGTCGATTTATGGATCTGAAGCCCGGCAGTGTGAAAATCCTGATGGGATAGCCGCTTTGGCGCAGCTTGAAGATCTGATGACCCAAGGCCTCGTGCATCCATACACCCTTGATATTCGTGTCGTCGATGATCCGATGCCGAACGCGTTTGCCTTGGCTGGCGGGACGATTGTGTTTCATCGCGGCATTCTTGATTTGGCAGAGTCGCCTGATGAGATCGCGGCAGTTCTGGCCCATGAGGTGTCTCATGTGGTCAATCGCGACGTTACACGCGGCACGTTGTTGGCGGTTGGCACCACCGGCATTGTCGGGCTTTTGATCGGGGACACAGCAGGCGGAACATCTGCCACGATCCTGACCACACGACTTCTGCAATCCTCAAAAACGCGCGAGGCCGAAGCGATCGCGGACGCTTTTGCATATGACCGGATGGTCGCGGCGGGTTTGCCGACTTCGGCCCTCGCAGATCTTTTTGAACGGATGTCGGCAGGCGCTGCAATTGATCCGGGTTTGCTGCAATACCTCAGCTCGCACCCACGTATTACAGACCGGATTGAGCACGCCAATCAAGTGGCTGAGGCGAACCCAGCCACCGCCCGCCAATCGCTTGACCCTGTGCAATGGGCTGCTCTGCAGAACATCTGTAGCTAATGGCAAGGTTAATGCAGCTGACAACCTGATTGATTGCACGCCCCTACGCGCTGCGTTATCGAGCTATGACAGCTTTGGGAGAGACCTTTATGCGTTCAATTAGCCGGTTACTGGCCGCCAGCGCCGTGTTGCTTTTGGGGGCCTGCTCTTTGCCCGCTACCGACCCGTTCGAGGGGGATCTGCCTTCAATGGGTGATTTTCGCCTTGCGTATAATATTGTGGTAGCCGAAAATTTGCAGCAGGTCCCGCCCTCACGGAGAGCCACGCCCGAGGAATGGGTTGAGGTGATGACTGCTGAGATTGACCGCCGGTTTGGGGCGTATGAGGGTGACCGGCTTTATCATATCGCAATCAACATTGACGGCTATTCGTTGGCGCTTCCCGGCATTCCAGTAGTGTTGAACCCCCGCTCGGTCCTCGTGATCAGTGCCAATGTCTGGGATGATGCACTTGGTGGGAAACTGCATGATGAGCCTCGGCAGATGACCGTATTTGAGGGCGTCTCGGCCCAGTCATTTATTGGATCGGGTCTGACCCAGAACCGTGAACAGCAGATGCAGATTCTAGCGCGCAACGCCGCACTTCGAGTTCAATTGTGGATGTTGGAGAACCCTGAATGGTTCTCAATCGATGAGGCAGAGGCCAGTGAAGCGGCTGCTGCATTGGCCGCATCGCTAGAGGTGGCAGAAAGTGGTGCAGCTGTTGGTCCGACAGATGACCCGGTTGCGGTGGTTGAAGCTGACCCCATCACCAACTAGATCACGGGCTTAAGCAAGACATCTGATGTGAATCACGCATTGATTCTTCTTTAATCAATGCGTACCGAGCGCGCGATGTTGCAACGGGCCACGTCAGGCCCCCTAGATTATAAGGCGCCAAGAATATGGCAAAGGCAAAGTTTGAGCGTAGCAAACCGCACGTAAATATCGGCACGATTGGCCACGTTGACCACGGCAAGACGACGTTGACGGCGGCGATCACGAAGCAGTTCGGCGATTTTCAGAGCTACGATTCGATCGACAGCGCTCCGGAAGAGCGTGCGCGTGGGATTACGATCTCTACGGCGCATGTTGAGTATGAGACGGAAGCCCGTCACTACGCACATGTCGACTGCCCCGGGCACGCCGACTATGTGAAGAACATGATCACCGGTGCCGCCCAGATGGACGGCGCGATCCTGGTTGTGAACGCTGCTGACGGCCCGATGCCGCAAACGCGTGAGCACATCCTTTTGGGTCGTCAGGTGGGCATTCCTTATATGGTTGTCTACATGAACAAGGTCGATCAGGTTGACGATGATGAGCTGCTTGAGCTGGTTGAGATGGAAATCCGCGAGCTTTTGTCGAAGTACGACTACCCTGGCGATGACATCCCTGTAATTCCTGGTTCGGCTCTGGCTGCACTCGAAGGCCGCGACCCTGAAATCGGTGAGCAATCCATTGCGAAACTGATGGCCGCAGTTGATGAGTATATCCCGACACCGACCCGCGCGATCGACCAGCCATTCTTGATGCCGGTTGAGGACGTGTTCTCGATTTCTGGTCGGGGCACTGTTGCCACGGGCCGGATTGAGCGTGGTATTGTCACGGTTGGCGAAGAGATCGAAATCGTGGGTATCCGCGACACTCGCAAAACGACGTGCACGGGCGTGGAAATGTTCCGCAAACTGCTTGATCGTGGGGAAGCGGGCGACAATGTCGGTCTGCTGCTTCGCGGCGTTGATCGTGAAGGCATCATCCGGGGCCAGGTTCTTTGTAAGCCTGCGTCGGTCAAGCCGCACACAAAGTTTGAGGCTGAGGCCTACATTCTGACCAAAGATGAGGGTGGCCGTCACACGCCGTTCTTTGCGAACTATCGTCCACAGTTCTACTTCCGCACGACGGATGTCACCGGTACGGTTCAGCTGCCTGAGGGTACTGAAATGGTTATGCCTGGCGACAACCTAAAGTTCGAAGTTGCGCTGATTGCGCCGATCGCCATGGAAGACGGTCTGCGCTTTGCGATCCGCGAAGGCGGCCGTACCGTCGGTGCCGGTGTCGTCTCTAAAATTATCGAGTAATCTTTCTGAGATTTCTGCATAACCAAGGGCCGCTGATGAATTCAGCGGCCCTTTTTATGAAAATCTGGTGCGGATCACAGTTGTGGGCGGCTATGCCCGGCCATCTTGTCAGCCTCAAACGTTACTTCATCAATGAACTTGCCAAGTTGTACGGCCAGATCTTCGGCGTCCTGATCTAAGATTTTGCGCGGTACCGATTGGTCCCACCGCCGCCAAATCATCGCGCCGCGATTGAACGGCAGTGGAAACATTTGGTGATCCCAAGTCGGCCATGCCCAATAGCGCCGGACCGAATAGGCGTAGACGAAAACCGGCTTTTGCGCCGATCGGGCCCAGACGATCGGGGTCAGTTTGCAGGTGCGCGGAGGCCCGCGCGGCCCGTCCGCCGCGATCCCAGCTGATCCACCTTTGCGCAGATTTTGCAGAACGGTCCGGGTCGCGGCAAAGTTGCCTGCGTTCTTTTCCATTGGAATCGTCTCAAAGCCGAACATTTGTTGTACATGGCCCAGAAACCGCCCGGCGCGTGCAGGCGACGTCAGGCTGCAAAACGGGCCTTTGGAGACATCGAAGACATAAGGCGACAGCATCAGACGTTGATGCCAAAGCACGATAATCACAGGCTCATCCGCGTCCAGACAGGCCTGAATTTCGTCCCAGCCATCCTGTTGGATCCGCGATGTACGCCAGACAAGCCGAATATAGGTGGCAAAAATCCAAGCGATGCCCCGGTTGGCCGCCGGGCTATCGGCAAAGCGCTGGCGCGGTGTGCGTCGCTGTTCTGTCGGTGCCTTGGCAGCCATTTTGGTGTCCTCAACACGCGCGGACAACGCGCGTAATTATCCGAAATTGCAGGGCGTGCTTGCCAGCGCACATGACGTATTTGAATTGCGCACAGGCAACAAGGCATCGCCTCGTGACCTTTTGTTCGGTGGACGGTAGCATACAAATATCGACCGCCCTAGAGATGGCGGTCCCCTATCGCAAAAGGACCAAATTCAAATGACTCCCACCGCAGAAATTGGTCTGATTGGCCTTGGCACGATGGGCCAAAATCTAGCACTGAATATCGCTGACAATGGATTTCAGATCGCGGTCTATAACCGGACCACGGCCACCACGACTGCGTTTGTGGAGCAGGCAGGCGCGCTGGCCGCAAAGTTGATCCCAACCGAAACGCTAGAGGGGTTCGTCGCGAACCTTAGTCACCCACGCAAGATTATCTTGATGGTGCCTGCGGGTGCGCCAGTTGATGCCCAGATTGAGGCGCTGCGGCCTCTTTTGGCTCCTGGCGATCTAATCATTGATGGCGGTAATTCCGATTGGCATGATACCAACCGCCGGGCCGCTACCGCCGCCCCGTTGAATTTTCTGGGTCTGGGCGTTTCTGGCGGATCTGAGGGCGCGCGCTACGGCCCCTCGATGATGGCAGGTGGACCAGTCGCCGCCTATGATGCGGTTGCCCCGATCCTGCGCGCGATTGCAGCGGATTATCACGGTACGCCGTGTGTTGCCCATCTGGGTCCCGATGGTGCGGGCCATTACGTGAAGATGATCCATAACGGTATTGAATACGCCGATATGCAGATGATTGCTGAGGTTTACGGAGTTATGCGCGACGGCATGGGCCTGCAGGCGCCTGATATGGCTCCGATCTTTGCGCGCTGGAATGACGGCACGTTGCAATCCTACCTGATTGAGATCACGGCCAAGATCGCGCGATCTGTTGATGTTGAAACTGGCGCGCCAGTTTTGGATGTGATCAAGGACAGCGCGGGCCAAAAAGGTACCGGTCGTTGGACCGTGATCGAGGCGCATGAACGCGCCACACCGATCCCCGCGATTGAGGCTGCGGTTGTTGCCCGGATCTTATCCAGCCAGTTTGACGCGCGCGCTGCCGGGCAAGATTTGTTCGGCCCGGCGCCAACCGCCCTGACCACGGGCGCATTGTCTGAGGGTGTGCTGGAGCAGGCCCTGATCGCAGGTAAGATCATCGCGTATACTCAAGGCTTCAATTTGCTGGTTCAGGCCAGTGCCGAGGAGGGGTGGAACCTGGCCTTGCCGCAGGTCGCCGAGATTTGGCGCGAAGGCTGCATTATCCGCTCAGCCATGCTCAACGATATGGCTGCAGCCTTGGCTGATGCGCCGACTCGGCCACTAATCATGGCACCACATTTTGCCGATCTGATGCGGGCGTGCCTGCCGGCGTTGCGCCAAACAGTCTCGGTTGGGGCGGCCCATGGCCTAACGATGCCTGCCCTTGCCTCGGCGCTGGCGTATGTCGACACTATGCGCACTGCGCGCGGCACCGCCAACATGCTACAGGCACAGCGCGATTTCTTTGGTGCGCACGGGTTTGAGCGGTTGGACCGCCCCGGCGAAACCGGGCATCACGGGCCCTGGGGGGATGGCCGCTAGCGTATTTTGCGCTCTGACAAACAGAAATACGCGTCGGTAGTGGCCGGGGCACCGACATAGTGAGCGCGGACAAGGGCTAGGCGTATCTCTCCGCAAATTCCAGTGGTCCCAGACTGTTGCTGCGCGGGCCAGTGCTGCGCAATTGCGTAGTGACTGGGATGCGAAGCCGAACCTTGTCGGCCAGCGCCAGACCTGTGGCAGGTAGGCTTAACGCCAGGGCCAGCCCGAGGATGGCGGGTTTCATGACATGTTCCTTTGGTCTTTGCAGACAGATGGATGTGGCCAACACGTTGACCAATTGCTAATTCGCAACTGCGGCCCTTCGGATTGATCTTGCATCGCTGCCGGTGCCCCGCTAGATGATGCTCGGCCTAGGGGTGTAGCTCAGTTGGTAGAGCATCGGATTCCAAATCCGACGGCCGGGGGTTCGAGTCCCTCCGCCCCTGCCAGGCCTATTCATAAAATATTGCGTTTTTTTGACCGAGTTGCCTCGGATCCTGACGCAATGTCTGGCAATCAATGGTCTAATAGCAATTGCCGCCCACCGCCGGCCACGCTGTCGATAACTGAACGCTGGTCAATGCAGACCTTTAGCTCCCGCAGAAATACGGCTCCGTCGTTGCGGGGTCACAGACATATCCATTATTGCTTAGGATGACCCGAACCTCGGACCGCAACTGCCCTGTCCGCAGGAACGTGGTGTTGCGTCCGTTTGAGGTCACGAAATAAAGCTGCGTAATGGCCATCCGACTTAGCTGACCCTGCGCGCCAATGCGAAACCCAAACTCGGACAATTGCTGGGCCACCTGGATGCGAAGCTGCGAGGACCCATCATCGGCGGCCGTTGCTGGCAGGGCCACGTAAAGCGGCATAGCCGCAATGGCCGTGACGATCAGAAACGAACGAAGCAGTGACATATAACGACCTCATGGTTACGCAAACGGTTGCGCCCAATTTGGCATCTGTCCGCCAGACTGGCAAATCACAGTTTGTCTGGGTGGGCGCATTTGGCGTCGCATCAACATGAAATTTGGCTGGTTTGCGTTGGGGGGTATGCATGTGATGTCTATCTGAAGTTTACGCGTTGTGTACCTGGCCGATCAGCTTGCAACAGCGTGGATCTGGCCCTATATAGCGCTCGAAACCTAGGAAAATTGGACTTCTGACTATGGCGACGACCAATCCACTACAGTTCTTGCAACAGACCCGCGCCGAAATCGCAAAGGTTGTCTGGCCATCCCGCCGCGAAGTGCTTTTGACCACGGCTATGGTCTTTGTTCTGGCATTTCTTGCGGCAGTTTTCTTCTTCGCGGTCGATTTCATTATCCGCCAAGGGCTTGAATTCGTCCTAACCTACTTCGGCTAGGTTCGTTTTGCGTCCCACAACCCTTGATTTTCCAAGGCTTCGCGGATAGCACACAAAACACTCCCAACAGATAGGTTGCGTCGATTCGAGATGCACGCTGTTTTTTGTTCGGGGACCAAGGGCTAAGTCTTTGGAAACTATCAGAAATTCTGACATAGATGTCGGGCTACGAGGAACGGACATTAAAATGGCGAAACGGTGGTATTCGGTCAGTGTGCTTTCGAATTACGAGAAGCGCATCGCCGAGCAGATCAGGACTGCCGTAGAAGAAGGCAATCTTCAGGAGGAGATCGAAGAAGTTCTGGTCCCCGAAGAAGAAGTGATTGAGATCCGTCGCGGCAAGAAAGTCACTGTGCCTCGTCGCTTCATGCCCGGCTACGTTCTGGTCCGCATGGAAATGACAGACCGCTCTTATCACGTGATTAACTCGATCCAGAGGGTCACAGGATTCTTGGGCCCGCAAGGCCGCCCAATGCCGATGCGCGATGAAGAGGTGAACCAGATCCTCAACCGCGTAGAGGAAGGCGAAGCCGCACCGCGCAACACGATCACCTTCGAAATTGGTGAAAAAGTGAAAGTTAGCGACGGCCCATTCGAAGACTTCGATGGCACTGTTGAAGGCGTTGATGATGACAATCAGCGTCTGAAGGTAACGGTGTCGATCTTTGGTCGGGAAACCCCGGTTGAATTGGAATACACACAGGTCGTCAAGCGGAACTGATGTGAGACTACGCCGTATCCCGATCGGGATCGGTGACAAACGTGGGAGGGGACCCGGGCGCGCCCGGAAATCCGTACCACGGCAACATAACCTGGCTGACGCGTTCGCTGGGTGTTGAGATAAAGGAGCGGCCAAATGGCCAAGAAACTAATCGGTAAACTCAAGCTGCAAGTGCCAGCAGGCAAAGCAAACCCATCCCCACCCGTGGGTCCGGCGCTTGGTCAACGTGGTATTAACATCATGGAATTCTGCAAAGCGTTTAACGCTAAAACGCAGGATCTGGACGTAGGTGCACCCTGCCCAACTGTGATCAGCTACTATCAGGACAAATCTTTCACTTTAGAAATTAAGTCGCCACCTGCGTCTTATTTTCTTAAGAAAGCTGCTGGTGTCGAAAGCGGTGCCGCCACGCCGTCACGTCAGGTCGCAGGCACAGTGACGCCTGCGCAGGTTCGTGAAATCGCGGAAGCAAAAATGAGCGATCTGAACGCTATCGACATCGAAGGCGCGATGAAGATTATCCTGGGCTCTGCCCGTTCGATGGGCATTGAGGTAAAGTAAGATGGCAAAGTTCGGAAAACGTACAACTGCTGCACGCGCAGTCTTCGCCGGCAAAATGAACGTCTCTGTTGAAGAGGCGGTCGATCTGCTGAAAGCCAATGCCAAGGCCAAGTTTGACGAGAGCATCGAGATCGCAATGAACCTTGGTGTCGACCCACGTCACGCCGACCAAATGGTTCGCGGCACGGTCAATTTGCCAAACGGCACAGGTAAAACGGTCCGCGTGGCTGTATTTGCTCGTGGGGCAAAAGCAGACGAAGCCACGGCAGCAGGTGCAGATATCGTCGGTGCCGAGGATCTGATGGAAATCGTTCAGGGCGGCACGATCGACTTTGATCGTTGCATCGCGACACCCGACATGATGCCCGTTGTTGGTCGTCTGGGCAAAGTTCTGGGCCCACGCAACCTGATGCCAAACCCAAAAATTGGCACAGTGACCATGGACATCAAAGAGGCCGTCGAGGCGGCCAAAGGCGGCCAGGTTCAGTTTAAAGCTGAAAAAGCCGGTGTGGTTCATGCCGGTATCGGCAAAGCCAGCTTTGACGCCGTCAAATTGGCGGAAAACATCCGTGCGTTTGTTAACGCGGTTGGTAAAGCTAAGCCTGCAGGCGCCAAAGGTGCCTACCTGATGCGTGTTTCGCTTAGCTCAACCATGGGCCCTGCCGTTACTGTTTCGATCGATAGCGCGACAGGCAACTAAGTCAGTTCAGGTGACGATGACCCGCTAGGTCATATCTCGCCCGTGACGATGTAAAATGATAGAACGGCTCGCTGATGCAGCGGGCCGTTCCTGTTTCTCAGGGGGGCCATGGCGCAGCATTTGGCGCAATGGCAAAATATCGCTTGACCTGAGGCGATTTTTTCAAACTGGGCCTTGGCAAGCCTGTCTGAACCCGTTAAGTGCAAGGCTTGATTCACGGAGGCCGTTCCGACGTGAGTCTTCTGTCCGAGACGAAGGGTGGCACACGCCTTAATTTCCTTTCTGAGATGGGAGATGCAAGAACTTCCCAATGTTTAGGCATCGGGCGTTTTGGCTAATTCCCTGAAACTGGACTTTTATTGTCTGCATTCGGTGCGGACTTAACTGAGCCGGGGGGAAACCCCCATTTGGTGGGGGAACCTGCCATGATTGGAGTGAAACTGTGGATAGAGCCCAGAAAGAGAAAGTGGTCGAGGAACTCGGCCAAATCTTTGAAAGCTCTGGTGTCGTTGTAGTCTCTCGCTACGAAGGCCTCACGGTTGCTGAGATGCAGGACCTGCGCGCTCAAATGAGCGCAGCTGGCGGGTCCGTTCGCGTTGCCAAGAACAAGCTCGCTAAGATTGCTCTCGAAGGAAAAGCTGCCGCTGGTATTGCTGATCTGATGTTGGGCATGACTGTTCTTTCCTTTTCCGAAGACCAAGTGGCTGCGGCCAAGGTTTCGGACGCATATGCCAAAGCAAACGATAAGTTCGTTATCCTTGGTGGCGCGATGGGTGAGATCATTTTGGACGCCGACGGTGTAAGGGCCCTAGCGAAAATGCCATCCCGTGAGGAGCTTATTGCTTCTATCGTGGGTTGCATTGCAGCACCTGCCTCGAACATCGCGGGGGCCATTGGCGCACCTGCAAGCAACATCGCGAGCATTCTTTCGACCATCGAAGAGAAGTTGGAAGCCGCGTAAGCAATCTGAGACCTTTCGTAGGGATGGCCCTTGCGATGTTGGAACACAAACATACATACGGAAACCGTGAAAATGGCAGATCTGAAAAAACTGGCTGAAGAGATTGTGGGTCTGACCCTCCTCGAAGCACAAGAACTGAAAACTATCTTGAAGGATGAGTACGGCATCGAGCCCGCCGCTGGCGGCGCTGTGATGATGGCTGGTCCTGCTGACGGCGCTGGCGCCGCGGCTGAAGAGCAGACCGAATTTGATGTGATCCTGGTCGCCGCTGGCGCATCCAAGATCAACGTCATCAAAGAGGTTCGCGCCTTGACAGGCCTTGGCCTGAAAGAAGCTAAGGACTTGGTTGAAGCCGGCGGCAAAGCTGTCAAAGAAGGCGTCAGCAAGACCGAAGCAGAAGAAGTCAAAGGCAAGCTGGAAGCAGCTGGTGCCGAAGTCGTTCTGAAGTAATTTGCGCCCGACCTTTGGGTTGGGACATGAAAAGATTGGCTGGGTCCGGAAAATTCGGGCCCAGCCGAACCTGTCTTAGCGAAGGCCCCCGATACGGGGACCTTGTCTAAGGCGCGTTCAATGGATCGGGAGCTTGCCCTTGGGACGGCAGGCACGAATTGGTCCGAACTCGTTTGTTTCAGTGCAGAGGCATGCTGATTCCCCGACGGCAGTGTCAACGCAATAGAAACGGAAAGGTGTTTGAGAATATGGCTCAGACCTACGCAGGCCAGAAACGTATCCGCAAATTCTACGGCAAAATCCGCGAAGTTATGGAAATGCCAAACCTCATTGAGGTTCAGAAATCTTCTTACGATCTTTTCCTGAAGTCTGGCGATCAGCTGGAACCAATGGACGGCGAAGGCATCAAAGGTGTCTTCCAGTCGGTGTTCCCGATCAAGGATTTCAACGAAACGGCCGTGCTTGAGTTCGTAAAGTATGAGCTGGAGAAGCCAAAATACGACGTTGAAGAGTGCCAGCAGCGCGACATGACATATGCCGCGCCGCTAAAGGTCACCTTGCGTCTGATCGTCTTTGATATTGATGAGGATACCGGCGCCAAGTCGGTCAAAGACATCAAAGAGCAGGACGTTTTCATGGGCGACATGCCCCTGATGACACCTAACGGCACATTCGTCGTCAACGGCACTGAGCGGGTCATCGTTTCCCAGATGCACCGCTCCCCAGGTGTGTTCTTTGACCACGACAAAGGCAAAACCCACAGCTCGGGCAAACTTTTGTTTGCCTGCCGCATCATTCCGTATCGCGGTAGCTGGCTGGATTTCGAATTTGACGCTAAAGACATCGTCTTTGCGCGGATCGATCGTCGCCGGAAGCTGCCTGTAACAACGCTTTTGTATGCGCTTGGCATGGGCCAAGAAGACATTATGAACGCCTACTACGACACCGTCGACTTTAAGTCTGCTGACGGTAAGGGCTGGGTCACGAAGTTCTTCCCGGAACGTGCTCGCGGGACCCGTCCGACAGCAGATATGGTGGATGCCGCAACTGGTGAAGTGATCGCTGAAGCGAATAAGAAAATCACACCACGGGCCGTCAAGAAATTGATCGATGAAGGCAATGTCAGCGAGTTGCTGGTGCCGTTTGACGCGATCATCGGCCGCTTTGCCGCGAAAGATATCATCAACGAAGAAACTGGTGAGATTTACGCTGAAGCCGGCGAAGAGCTGACTTGGGAAGTCGACAAACACGGTGACGTGGTTGGTGGCTCGCTAAAGCAGTTGTTGGATGCCGGTATTGATACGATCCCAGTTCTGGATATCGATCACATCAATGTGGGTGCGTACATGCGCAACACGATGGCTGCAGACAAAAACATGGGCCGTGATACAGCCCTAATGGACATCTACCGGGTTATGCGCCCGGGTGAGCCGCCAACCGTCGAGTCCGCATCCGGTCTTTTTGACCAGCTGTTTTTTGACAGTGAACGCTATGATCTAAGTGCCGTTGGCCGTGTGAAGATGAACATGCGTTTGGACCAAGATGCCGATGACACCATTCGCACGTTGCGCAATGAAGACATCGTCTCGTGCATTAAGGCATTGGTCGAGCTGCGCGATGGCAAAGGCGATATCGATGACATCGACCACCTGGGCAACCGGCGTGTTCGGTCTGTCGGTGAGCTGATGGAAAACCAGTACCGCGTTGGATTGTTGCGCATGGAGCGCGCGATAAAAGAGCGTATGTCCTCGGTCGAAATCGACACTGTCATGCCTCAGGATCTGATCAACGCAAAACCAGCCGCGGCTGCGGTTCGTGAATTCTTCGGCTCTTCGCAGCTGTCGCAGTTCATGGACCAAACCAACCCGCTGTCTGAGGTTACGCACAAGCGTCGCCTCTCAGCGCTTGGACCCGGCGGTTTGACCCGGGAGCGGGCCGGCTTTGAGGTGCGCGACGTGCACCCGACCCACTATGGTCGGATGTGCCCGATTGAAACACCCGAAGGTCCGAACATTGGTCTGATCAACTCGTTGGCGACTTATGCGCGTGTCAACAAATATGGCTTTATCGAAACACCTTATCGCAAGGTGATCGACGGCCAGGTGACGGACGAAGTTCAATACATGTCCGCGACCGAAGAGATGCGTCACACCGTGGCCCAGGCCAACGCGAACCTGACCCCTGAGGGCAAGTTTGTGAATGATCTGGTGTCGACTCGGAAATCGGGTGAATACACGCTGTCGCCAAATGAGAACGTGGATCTGATTGACGTCTCGCCAAAGCAGTTGGTGTCTGTTGCCGCCTCGCTGATCCCATTCCTTGAGAATGACGACGCGAACCGCGCGCTTATGGGCTCAAACATGCAGCGTCAGGCGGTTCCATTGCTGCAAGCGGATGCACCGTTTGTCGGCACTGGCATCGAAAGCATCGTGGCCAAAGACAGTGGCGCTGCAATCATGGCGAAACGCGGCGGGATCATCGACCAAGTCGATGCGCAGCGGATTGTTGTGCGTGCCACTGAGGATCTGATCTTGGGTGACGCTGGCGTTGACATCTATCGCCTGCGGAAATTCCAGCGTTCGAACCAGAACACCTGTATCAACCAGCGCCCCTTGGTGAAGGTTGGTGACTTTGTCTCGAAAGAGGAAGTCATTGCAGATGGTCCGTCGACCGATATGGGCGAACTGGCCCTTGGTAAGAACGTGATCGTCGCGTTCATGCCTTGGAACGGTTACAACTATGAGGATTCGATCTTGATCTCTGAGCGGATCGCACGTGATGACGTCTTTACCTCGATACACATTGAGGAATTTGAAGTTGCCGCCCGTGATACCAAGCTTGGGCCAGAAGAGATTACTCGCGACATTCCAAACGTTGGTGAAGAAGCGCTGCGCAACCTCGACGAGGCGGGCATCGTGTACATCGGCGCGGATGTTGAACCGGGCGATATTCTTGTCGGTAAGATCACTCCAAAGGGCGAAAGCCCGATGACACCGGAAGAAAAGCTTCTGCGTGCCATCTTTGGTGAAAAGGCCTCGGACGTTCGTGATACATCGCTGCGGGTAAAACCTGGTGACTTCGGCACGGTTGTAGAAGTGCGCGTCTTTAACCGCCATGGCGTGGAAAAAGACGAACGTGCCCTGCAGATTGAGCGTGAAGAAGTTGAGCGTTTGGCCCGTGACCGTGATGACGAGCTGACCATTCTTGAGCGCAACATCTACGCGCGTCTGAACGGTATGATCCTTGGCAAAACGGCTGTCAAAGGCCCCAAGGGCGTCAAGCCCAACAGCGAGATTACCGAAGATCTGCTGGACACACTGTCCCGCGGTCAGTGGTGGCAGCTTGCCTTGGGTGATGAGCAGGACGCAGCACAGGTTGAGGCATTGAACGAACAGTTCGAGATGCAGAAACGTGCGCTGGATCACCGCTTTGAAGACAAGGTAGAAAAGGTTCGTCGTGGTGATGATTTGCCACCGGGCGTGATGAAGATGGTCAAAGTCTTTATCGCTGTGAAGCGTAAGCTTCAGCCGGGCGATAAGATGGCCGGCCGTCACGGCAACAAAGGTGTGATTTCCAAAGTTGTACCGATGGAAGACATGCCATTCCTTGCCGATGGTACGCCAGTTGACTTCGTGCTGAACCCACTTGGTGTTCCGTCGCGGATGAACGTTGGTCAGATCCTTGAAACCCACATGGGTTGGGCAGCACGTGGTCTTGGCCTCAAGATTGATGATGCCTTGGGTGAATACCGTCGTTCCGGCGATATGACCCCTGTTCGCGATGCAATGAAGCTGGCTTATGGTGGCGTCTATGACGAGATCATGGTCGATATGGACGAAACCCGTCTGGTCGAAGCGGCAAGCAATGTGACCCGCGGCGTTCCGATCGCAACACCTGTCTTTGATGGTGCGAAAGAAGCGGACGTGAACGATGCATTGTTGCGTGCTGGCTTTAGCAGCAGTGGTCAGTCTGACCTCTTTGATGGTCGGAGCGGTGAGAAATTTGCGCGTCAAGTAACAGTCGGTGTTAAATACCTGCTGAAACTGCACCACTTGGTTGATGACAAGATCCACGCACGTTCCACTGGACCATACAGCCTTGTCACGCAGCAGCCGTTGGGTGGTAAAGCCCAGTTCGGTGGCCAGCGATTCGGGGAAATGGAAGTTTGGGCTCTAGAGGCATACGGCGCGGCGTACACGTTGCAAGAGATGCTTACTGTCAAGTCGGACGACGTGGCGGGCCGGACCAAAGTCTACGAGTCGATTGTCAAAGGCGAAGACAACTTCGAGGCTGGTATTCCAGAAAGCTTCAACGTGCTTGTCAAAGAGGTCCGCGGATTGGGCCTCAACATGGAACTCCTGGATGCGGAGGAAGAATGAGGGCGGTCACGCCCCCATTCAACCCATCCCAAATTTGTAAGGACGCAAAATGAACCAGGAACTGACAAAAAACCCGTTTAACCCGCTGACACCGCAAAAGACCTTTGATGAAATCAAAGTATCTTTGGCATCGCCAGAGCGGATTCTCAGCTGGTCTTACGGTGAGATCAAGAAGCCTGAGACTATCAACTACCGGACGTTCAAGCCTGAGCGGGACGGCCTATTCTGTGCGCGTATTTTTGGCCCTGTAAAGGACTATGAATGCCTGTGCGGCAAGTATAAGCGCATGAAATATCGCGGCGTTGTCTGCGAGAAATGTGGTGTGGAAGTTACGCTGCAAAAAGTCCGCCGTGAGCGGATGGGCCACATCGAGCTGGCCTCACCAGTTGCACATATCTGGTTCTTGAAGTCGCTTCCGTCGCGCATCGGCCTGATGCTGGACATGACACTGCGTGATCTTGAGCGGATCCTGTATTTCGAAAACTACGTGGTAATCGAACCGGGTCTGACGGACCTCACCTACGGGCAGTTGATGTCTGAAGTGGAGTTCATGGACGCACAGGACGCTTATGGCATGGACGCCTTCACCGCCAATATTGGTGCTGAAGCGATTCGTGAAATGCTGTCAGCGATTGATTTGGATGCTGAGGCAACTCAGCTGCGCGAAGATCTGAAAGTGGCAACAGGCGAACTGAAGCCAAAGAAGATTATCAAGCGTCTCAAAATCGTCGAGAGCTTCCTTGAGTCGGGCAACCGGCCTGAGTGGATGATCTTGACAGTTGTGCCGGTAATCCCGCCAGAGCTGCGCCCGCTGGTGCCGCTGGATGGGGGTCGTTTCGCGACGTCAGACCTGAATGATCTGTATCGTCGGGTTATCAACCGCAACAATCGTCTGAAACGCCTGATTGAGCTGCGCGCGCCTGATATCATCGTTCGTAACGAAAAGCGGATGTTGCAGGAGTCGGTAGATGCATTGTTCGACAACGGCCGTCGTGGTCGCGTAATCACGGGTGCCAATAAGCGTCCGCTGAAATCGCTGTCTGACATGCTGAAGGGTAAGCAAGGCCGCTTCCGTCAGAACCTTTTGGGCAAACGCGTCGACTTCTCGGGGCGGTCCGTCATTGTGACGGGTCCGGAGCTGAAGTTGCATCAATGTGGCTTGCCCAAGAAGATGGCGCTCGAGCTGTTCAAGCCGTTCATCTATTCACGGCTAGAGGCTAAAGGTCTGTCTTCGACGGTCAAACAAGCCAAAAAGCTGGTCGAGAAAGAGCGTCCCGAGGTTTGGGATATTCTGGATGAAGTGATCCGTGAACACCCTGTCATGTTGAACCGTGCGCCTACGCTGCACCGTCTCGGTATTCAGGCGTTTGAACCGGTTCTGATCGAGGGTAAGGCGATCCAGCTGCACCCGCTGGTTTGTTCTGCTTTCAATGCCGACTTTGACGGTGACCAGATGGCCGTGCACGTCCCACTGAGCCTCGAGGCCCAGCTGGAAGCGCGCGTTCTGATGATGTCCACAAACAACGTTCTGTCGCCTGCAAACGGTGCGCCGATCATTGTTCCTTCGCAGGATATGATCCTGGGTCTCTATTACATCACGCTAGAGCGTGAAGGGATGAAGGGTGAAGGCATGATCTTCTCCTCCGTCGAAGAGGTTCAGCATGCGTTGGACGCGGGCGAAGTGCACCTGCACTCCAAGATCCAAGCCCGGATCCCGCAGATTGATGAAACCGGTCAAGAAGTGATGCAGCGGTTTGTGACGACCCCGGGTCGGGTTCGACTTGGTGAGTTGCTGCCGTTGAATGCCAAAGCTCCGTTTGAGTTGGTGAATCGTCTTTTGCGCAAACGCGAAGTGCAGCAGATCATCGACACGGTCTATCGTTACTGCGGTCAAAAAGAGTCTGTGATCTTCTGTGACCACATCATGACCCTGGGCTTTCGTGAAGCGTTCAAGGCTGGCATCAGCTTTGGCAAAGACGACATGGTTATCCCTGAAGAGAAGTGGCCGTTGGTTGATGAGACCCGTGGCCAAGTCAAAGAGTTTGAGCAGCAGTACATGGACGGCCTGATCACCCAGGGCGAAAAGTACAACAAGGTCATCGACGCGTGGTCCAAGTGTAACGACAAGGTCACCGATGCGATGATGCTGGCGATCTCGACCAGCCTGCGTGACGAAGACGGATCTGAGGCTGAGCCAAACTCAGTCTACATGATGGCGCACTCCGGTGCGCGTGGCTCTGTAACCCAGATGAAGCAGTTGGGCGGCATGCGCGGCCTGATGGCCAAGCCATCCGGTGAGATCATCGAAACGCCGATCATCTCGAACTTTAAGGAAGGTCTGACCGTTCTGGAGTACTTCAACTCGACCCACGGCGCCCGCAAGGGTCTGTCGGACACCGCATTGAAGACTGCCAACTCGGGTTACCTGACACGTCGTCTGGTGGACGTTGCACAAGACTGCATCATCCGGATGATCGATTGCGGCACCGAAAAGTCGATCAGAGCCGAAGCGGCAGTGAACGATGGTGAAATCGTCTCTTCCTTGGCTGAGCGCATTTTGGGCCGGACGGCCGCAGAAGACGTAATGGTCCCGGGAACTGACGAAGTCGTCGTCGCCGAAGGTGAGCTGATTGATGAGCGTAAAGCCGACGCGGTTGAAGCGGCCGGAGTTGCCTCCATGCGGATCCGGTCACCGTTGACTTGTGAAGCAGAAGAGGGCGTTTGCGCTACATGCTACGGTCGTGATTTGGCGCGCGGTACGCGGGTCAATACCGGTGAAGCCGTCGGCATCATCGCGGCCCAGTCCATTGGTGAACCCGGTACACAGCTGACAATGCGGACGTTCCACATTGGCGGCGTTGCACAGGGTGGTCAGCAGTCGTTCCAAGAAGCTGGTCAAGAAGGCAAGATTGAGTTCCGCAACATCAACCTGCTGAAGAACTCAGCGGGTGATCAGGTTGTTATGGGTCGGAATATGACCTTGGCAATCGTCGATGATCAGGGTGGTGAGCGGGCCAGCTTTAAGCTGAGCTATGGTACCAAGGTGTTTGTATCTGAGGGTGAGACTATCTCCCGCGGTGACAAGCTTTACGAATGGGACCCATACACTCTGCCAATCATCGCTGAGAAGGCCGGTACCGTGAAATTTGTCGACCTTGTGACCGGTATTGCCGTGCGCGATGAGACAGATGATGCGACTGGTATGACCCAGAAAATCGTGACCGATTGGCGTGCTGCGCCAAAAGGCAATGAACTGAAGCCTGAGCTAATCATCGTCGGTGAAGATGGTGAGCCGGTCCGCAACGACGCGGGCAACCCGGTCACCTATCCAATGTCTGTCGATGCGATTTTGTCGATCGAAGAAGGTCAGGAGGTCGTAGCTGGTGAAGTTCTGGCGCGGATCCCACGTGAGGGTGCGAAGACCAAGGACATTACTGGTGGTCTGCCACGGGTTGCGGAATTGTTTGAAGCTCGTCGTCCAAAGGACCACGCGATCATCGCAGAGATTGATGGTTACGTGAAATTTGGCCGTGACTTTAAAAACAAGCGCCGCATTTCTTTGGTGCCAAGCGATGAAAACCTCGAGCCGGTCGAATACATGGTGCCCAAGGGGAAACACATCCCCGTCGCCGAGGGCGATTTCGTCCAAAAGGGCGAGTACATCATGGACGGCAACCCTGCGCCGCATGACATCCTGCGGATCATGGGTATTGAGGCCTTGGCTGACTACCTGATCGACGAAGTTCAGGACGTCTACCGTCTGCAAGGCGTGAAGATCAACGATAAGCATATCGAAGTGATCGTCCGTCAGATGCTGCAGAAGTGGGAGATCAAGGACAGCGGAGAAACCACGCTTTTGAAGGGTGAAAACGTCGATAAAGCTGAGTTTGATGAGGCCAACGCCAAGGCGATCTCCAAAGGAGGTCGTCCGGCAACGGGTGAGCCGATCTTGTTGGGTATCACCAAGGCAAGCCTTCAGACCCGGTCGTTCATCTCAGCTGCTTCGTTCCAGGAAACAACGCGCGTGCTGACCGAGGCTTCGGTTCAGGGCAAGCGGGACAAACTGGTCGGCCTGAAAGAGAACGTGATCGTTGGACGTCTGATCCCTGCCGGTACTGGTGGGGCAACTCAGCAGGTTCGTCGGATCGCACTAGAGCGGGACACCAAAGTGATCGACGAGGCTCGTGCAGAAGCACAAGCCGCTGCGGCCTTGGCAGCTCCTCTGCCAAGCGAACTGGATAACGCTGTCGAATAAGCGAACCTATAAGACAACAAATAAGGCTCCGGTGGATCAGATCCGCCGGGGCCTTTTCCTTTTGAGGTCCATAAATGCAAGCGGGATGGATCGTGCGAAGGGCTAGCGCGCACTGGCAAAAATTCTTGCAATAACTGAGGCGCAGTTGGTTAGCGTACCAAGACCCACAATCGGTGGCTTTTGGCAAATCGGGATATGATAACGGCGTGATTTTTGCGAAGGCACACGGGCTTGAGATCAATGCCCCCAATACGGCTGAGGATATGGGCCGGCTTGAGCCGAAAGATCATCGACAGCTGATCAAGACGCATACGCTGTTTGACTGTATCCCAGTTTAGTGTGAGCGGTGCTACATCTTGGTCCGTCATCACCCGATTGACAGGCCGAAGGTGGGCAGTGCTTTCTTGAAGATAATCGACGTTTTGGGAAAGTCTGTGCATGGTCACCACCAACAGCCGGAATGCCCTTGGTTTGGGACGGTGCAAAAATGTCCCACGGAAGCCATCTGCCGACGTCCGCTGAAATCTGGTAGGAGCGTTTAGACATATCGCATTTGATGCCAAGATCTCTGAACCAACCAATTTTGAGGCTGAATTAATCTGGGCAGTTCCGTATTTTTTTAACAGTGGGTCATTAAATAAATAAAACGGCTGACTGACGGAACGTGGCATAAATGCAAATGATACGCTCAACGATGCCTAGCCCACGTTTGGACCTATTTCGTTCTGACAGGTTTGCGCAGCGGGGATTCCCACTGCTTTCGCAATCGCCTAGGGTCTCGGCAGACAGGCTGTGAGGACGGATGACGCAAGAGATCAAAAACCAACTGATCGGTGTTTGCCGGTTTTCATATCTGGGTGACGGTGGTTTCATTGCGTCCGGTAGGAAGCAGGATGAACTAGAGGCGCATCTATATGGTGCTGAACGGATGCTGCGTCGCTTCGCGTTTTTTGAGGCCATGTGCTTACCTTCGCTTGCCGCTCAGACCGATCAGAATTTCACGCTTGTGGCCCTGATCGGTGACACCATGCCGTACCGCTGGCGACGCAAGCTCAAGAACCTAATGGACGTCTATCCATTCTTGCAAATTTGTACGCTAGAGGCTGCTGGCCCTTTGAATTCGACGCGCCGGGCGTTTCGCCGCGCGACTGACAACGATGCAGATTTCGTTACTGGCTTTCGGATCGATGATGATGATGCGGTGGCGATCGATTATATCGGCAAGACGCGGGCGATGGCGGACCATTTGCTGGCCCACGGATTTGCCGATGCCAATAACCCCGCTGTTATCGCGTATCACCACGGCCTTTATTGGGACCTGAACGATCACGAAGCCCCGTTTTATGACTTCAGTGAAACCGCTCCTCTTGGTTTGGCCAGTGCAATGATTACGCCTGCGGATATGCAGACCAACATTTTCCGATGGAACCACCGCAGACTGGCTGCGCATTGCCGGTGTTGGTTGGATCCGACCGAGCGGATGTTCGTGCGCACACTACACCGACACAACGACAGTGACCGCTCAATCCCACCCGGATCGATCCCGGTTGGTTTGCCAAAGGCGCGACGCATTCTGGAGGAGCGGTTTGGATTAGACACAACCAAAGTCATCCCCCTGATGTGGCGCAAAAAGGCTGCACCAGAGAAATGACACTGACCCCAAACCTGCGCGGTGCCACCTATATGATGGCCAGCATGGCTGCCTTTAGCCTTAGTGATGCGTGTGTGAAATTCGTGGTCGAAGACCTGCCGCTGTTTCAGATGGTTTTTCTTCGTGGAATTTCGACAACGCTTTTGATGCTGGGGATCATGCGTGGCATGGGCGTTCCGGATTTTCGTATACCGCGTGGTGATTTGGGGCGTGTGACCCTCCGCACTGTGGCAGAAGTTGGTGCGATGGTGCCCTTTCTGATTGCGTTAACCAATATGCCCTTTGCAAACGTAGTGGCCATCATGGCGGCATTGCCGTTGGTGGTGACGCTGGCGGGGGCAGTGTTTCTGGGGGAGCAAGTTGGGTGGCGTAGATGGGGCGCAATTCTAGTGGGATTTTTTGGTGTCATATTAATTGTCCAACCGGGTGGTGATGGCTTCACTGGCTATGCGCTGGTGGCCCTGTTGGCGGTTGTCGGAATAACTATCCGCGACATCGTCACACGCCGGCTCAGCACGGCCGTGCCGTCCATGACTGTCGCCTTGCTCACAGCTGTATCAGTTTGCCTATTTGGCGGCGTGCTGTCCCTTGCGGAGCCCTGGCAGCCGCTAAATATTAGCAGCACAATTTTGATGTTAACCGCGTCAGTTTTCATCATCGGGGGCTATGTGTTTTCGGTTCTGGTCATGCGGGTCGGAGAGATCGGTTTCGTTGCACCGTTTCGATATACCTCCTTGATCTGGGCTCTGGGGCTCGGCTATTTGGTTTTCGGCGAATGGCCGAACACATTGGCCTTGATCGGTAGCCTGATTGTTGTGTCGACGGGTGTCTTCACACTTTACCGCGAACGGGTGGTGATACATCGCTCAGGATAGGACTTGGTGCTGTTGACAAGCCCCGCGACTCCTCATATATCGCGGTCCACTCGGGTCGTTGCAATCTTCTTCGAAATGCCGAGTAAGCAGATTTAAGTGGTCAAGATCCAGGCGTAAGCCTCGATCCTCTGGGAATTCCACCGCGTCGTCTGGGACAGTAACCGGACGCATGCGGTATTGGCGTATTCGTGTGTGCGATGCGCCTTTTGACATGAATAAGCGAAACGGGGAACCGAATGCCGACGATCCAACAGCTGATCCGCAAGCCGCGGCAGCCCAAGACCAAACGGTCCAAATCAATGCACTTGCAAGCTTGCCCGCAAAAGCGGGGCGTCTGTACGCGCGTCTATACAACCACTCCAAAGAAGCCGAACTCGGCGATGCGGAAAGTTGCCAAGGTGCGTTTGACGAATGGCTTTGAGGTGATCAGCTACATTCCGGGTGAAAGCCACAACCTTCAGGAACACTCTGTGGTTCTGATCCGCGGCGGTCGTGTAAAAGACCTTCCCGGTGTGCGTTATCATATCCTGCGCGGTGTTCTGGATACCCAGGGCGTTAAAGACCGCAAACAACGCCGTTCAAAATACGGCGCCAAGCGCCCGAAGTAAGAGGAAACGTAGATGTCTCGTCGCCACGCCGCTGAAAAACGCGAAGTTCTGCCGGACGCCAAATTTGGCGACCGCATTCTGACCAAATTCATGAACAACCTGATGGTCGACGGCAAAAAAGCCGCCGCCGAGCGGATTGTTTACAACGCATTTGACCGCGTTGAAGCGAAACTCAAGAAATCGCCACTTGAGGTGTTTCATGAGTCGCTGGAAAACATCAAACCAGCCGTTGAGGTGCGTTCGCGCCGCGTTGGTGGTGCAACCTATCAGGTTCCCGTCGAGGTTCGCCCAGAGCGCCGCGAAGCTTTGGCCATCCGTTGGTTGATCATTGCAGCTCGTAAGCGCAACGAGAACACCATGGAAGAGCGTTTGGCCGGTGAACTGGTAGATGCAGTCAATTCCCGCGGATCAGCCGTTAAAAAGCGTGAAGACACGCACAAAATGGCAGACGCAAACAAAGCGTTCTCTCACTACCGCTGGTAACAGTCGGGACGGCCCGGTGCTGCGAACCCGGGCCTCCTTGCACCTTTCATTTTCTGCCTAAGGACTACACCAATGGCACGCGATTATCCGCTCGACCGCTACCGGAACTTTGGGATCATGGCCCATATTGATGCAGGTAAAACTACCTGCACCGAGCGGATTTTGTATTACACCGGCAAATCCCACAATATCGGCGAAGTGCATGATGGCGCAGCCACCATGGACTGGATGGAGCAAGAGCAAGAGCGTGGCATTACGATCACGTCAGCGGCGACAACTACATTCTGGGAGCGCACTGAAGACGGTGAGACCACGGATACCGCGAAGCACCGCATGAACATCATCGACACCCCGGGCCACGTCGACTTCACAATTGAAGTTGAACGGTCTTTGGCGGTTTTGGATGGTGCGATTTGTTTGCTGGACGCAAACGCAGGTGTTGAGCCGCAGACAGAAACCGTTTGGCGTCAAGCTGACCGGTACAAGGTTCCGCGCATTGTTTTTGTCAACAAAATGGACAAAATTGGCGCTGACTTCTTCAATTGCGTTAAGATGATTGCCGACCGCACTGGTGCTGTACCTGCGCCTGTTCAGCTGCCGATTGGTGCTGAAACAGAGCTGGAAGGCATCATCGATTTGGTGACCATGGAAGAGTGGGTCTATCAGGGCGAAGATTTGGGTGCCTCCTGGATCAAGCAGCCGATCCGCGAAAGCTTGATGGACATGGCGACCGAATGGCGCGGCAAACTTATTGAGCTTGCTGTCGACATGGACGACGTCGCGATGGAAGCATACCTTGAAGGCGAAGAGCCTGACGTGCCAACACTGCGCAAATTGATCCGTGCCGGAACACTCGCAATGAAGTTTGTGCCCGTTTTGGCTGGTTCCGCGTTTAAGAACAAAGGCGTTCAGCCTCTGCTCAACGCAGTTATCGACTATTTGCCTTCACCGATGGACGTTGCTGATTACATGGGTTTCAAACCCGGTGATGAGACTGAAACACGTAACATCCCTCGTCGCGCAGATGATGACATGGCCTTCTCTGGTCTTGCCTTCAAAATCATGAACGACCCGTTCGTTGGCTCGTTGACGTTTACTCGGATTTATTCGGGTCAACTGAAAAAAGGCGACAACATGATCAACTCCACCAAAGGTGGTAAAGAGCGTGTGGGCCGAATGATGATGATGCATGCGATCGAGCGGGCAGAGATCGATCATGCCTATGCTGGTGATATCATCGCACTTGGTGGCCTTAAGAACACGACAACAGGCGACACGTTGTGTTCGCCTTCTGAGCCCGTCGTTCTTGAAACGATGACGTTCCCTGAGCCAGTGATTGAGATTGCGATCGAGCCCAAAACCAAAGCTGACCAAGAGAAAATGGGTATGGCTCTGGCACGTTTGGCAGCAGAAGATCCGTCCTTCCGCGTGGAAACAGACTTTGAATCCGGTCAGACCATTATGCGTGGTATGGGTGAACTTCATCTCGACATTCTTGTTGACCGCATGAAGCGTGAATTCAAAGTCGAAGCGAACATTGGTGCGCCACAGGTGGCTTACCGTGAGACCATCGGCCACGAAGTCGAACACACTTACACTCACAAGAAACAGTCAGGTGGTTCTGGTCAGTTCGGCGAAGTTAAATTGCTGATCCAGCCGACAGCACCGGGCGAAGGGTTCTCTTTTGAGAGCCGCGTTGTTGGTGGATCGGTTCCGAAGGAATACATTCCTGGTGTTGAAAAAGGCATCAAATCGGTTATGGATAGCGGCCCACTGGCTGGCTTCCCCGTGATCGACTTTAAGGTGGCCTTGCTCGAGGGCAAATATCACGACGTTGACTCCAGCGTTCTGGCATTTGAAATCGCTGGTCGCATGTGTATGCGTGAAGGTATGCGCAAAGCGGGTGCGAAACTTCTCGAACCGATCATGAAAGTTGAAGTTGTGACGCCTGAAGACTATACAGGTAGCATCATTGGCGATCTGACATCACGTCGTGGTCAGGTGCTGGGTCAAGATACACGCGGCAACGCGATTGCAATCGAAGCTCAGGTGCCTTTGGCGAACATGTTTGGCTACATCAACACTCTGCGTTCGATGTCGTCGGGTCGTGCGAACTTTACCATGCAGTTTAGCCACTACGAACCAGTACCGCAGAACATCTCTGAAGAAATTCAGGCGAAGTTCGCTTAATCCGGTCGGTTTTTCCGACTAATGGTAGTGGGCCTAAGTGCCCACCGACCGCAGAAGATAGACAAGGAGGCCATGATGGCAAAGGCAAAGTTTGAGCGTAGCAAACCGCACGTAAATATCGGCACGATTGGCCACGTTGACCACGGCAAGACGACGTTGACGGCGGCGATCACGAAGCAGTTCGGCGATTTTCAGAGCTACGATTCGATCGACAGCGCTCCGGAAGAGCGTGCGCGTGGGATTACGATCTCTACGGCGCATGTTGAGTATGAGACGGAAGCCCGTCACTACGCACATGTCGACTGCCCCGGGCACGCCGACTATGTGAAGAACATGATCACCGGTGCCGCCCAGATGGACGGCGCGATCCTGGTTGTGAACGCTGCTGACGGCCCGATGCCGCAAACGCGTGAGCACATCCTTTTGGGTCGTCAGGTGGGCATTCCTTATATGGTTGTCTACATGAACAAGGTCGATCAGGTTGACGATGATGAGCTGCTTGAGCTGGTTGAGATGGAAATCCGCGAGCTTTTGTCGAAGTACGACTACCCTGGCGATGACATCCCTGTAATTCCTGGTTCGGCTCTGGCTGCACTCGAAGGCCGCGACCCTGAAATCGGTGAGCAATCCATTGCGAAACTGATGGCCGCAGTTGATGAGTATATCCCGACACCGACCCGCGCGATCGACCAGCCATTCTTGATGCCGGTTGAGGACGTGTTCTCGATTTCTGGTCGGGGCACTGTTGCCACGGGCCGGATTGAGCGTGGTATTGTCACGGTTGGCGAAGAGATCGAAATCGTGGGTATCCGCGACACTCGCAAAACGACGTGCACGGGCGTGGAAATGTTCCGCAAACTGCTTGATCGTGGGGAAGCGGGCGACAATGTCGGTCTGCTGCTTCGCGGCGTTGATCGTGAAGGCATCATCCGGGGCCAGGTTCTTTGTAAGCCTGCGTCGGTCAAGCCGCACACAAAGTTTGAGGCTGAGGCCTACATTCTGACCAAAGATGAGGGTGGCCGTCACACGCCGTTCTTTGCGAACTATCGTCCACAGTTCTACTTCCGCACGACGGATGTCACCGGTACGGTTCAGCTGCCTGAGGGTACTGAAATGGTTATGCCTGGCGACAACCTAAAGTTCGAAGTTGCGCTGATTGCGCCGATCGCCATGGAAGACGGTCTGCGCTTTGCGATCCGCGAAGGCGGCCGTACCGTCGGTGCCGGTGTCGTCTCTAAAATTATCGAGTAACAAGACCTACGGGTTCGACGTGGGCCGCCAGATGAACTGGCGGTCCACCTATCAACTCTCACGCCGCGAAAGGCTAAAATCATGGCAGTCCAAAGCCAAAATATTCGTATCAGGTTGAAGGCGTTTGATTACCGCGTACTGGATGCCAGTACGCAGGAAATCGTCAACACCGCCAAGCGAACTGGCGCGCATGTGCGCGGTCCCATCCCGTTGCCGAATAAGATCGAGAGATTTACGGTTCTGCGTGGCCCCCACGTAGACAAAAAATCGCGCGACCAGTGGGAAATTCGGACCCATAAGCGTCTTCTCGATATTGTTGACCCAACACCACAGACAGTGGACGCGCTGATGAAGCTCGACCTGGCTGCGGGCGTTGACGTCCAAATCTCGGTTTAAGGAGGGCAATCAGATGCGCTCTGGAGTTATCGCAAAGAAAGTGGGCATGACCCGCTTGTTCATGGAAGACGGCAAGCAGATCCCTGTAACCGTCCTTCACCTCGACAATCTGCAAGTCGTTGCACAGCGCACGACCGACAAAGATGGCTATTCGGCTGTTCAGTTGGGCGCGGGCACTGCAAAGGTAAAGCGCACAAGTCAAGCAATGCGGGGGCACTTTGCTGCTTCCAACGTTGCGCCTAAGCGTAAGCTGGTAGAGTTTCGGGTCAGCGCTGACAACTTGATCGAAGTGGGTGCCGAAATCTCGGCAGAGCACTTCCTTGAGGGTCAGAAGGTAGACGTTTCGGGTACATCCATCGGTAAAGGTTTCCAGGGTGCTATGAAGCGCTGGAACTTTAAGGGTCTGCGCGCAACACACGGTGTGTCCGTTAGCCACCGTTCGCACGGCTCTACTGGTCAGTGTCAGGATCCTGGCCGCGTTTTCAAAGGTAAGAAAATGGCTGGTCATATGGGTTCCGCCCGTGTGACGACACAAAACCTCGAAGTTGTCCGTACAGATGTCGACCGTGGCTTGATTATGGTCAAAGGCGCTGTTCCGGGTTCCAAAGGGGGCTGGGTCACGATTAAAGACGCAATGAAGAGAAAATTGCCTGATGGGGTCCCTTTCCCAGCAGCAATTAAATCTGCGGCTGTCAGCGCCCCTGTAGCGGCGCCTGCTGAAGCCCCGACTGAGGGAGGAGCAGAATAATGAAAGCTGACATTATAAATATGGACGGCGTAAACGCCGGTTCTGTAGAGCTTTCCGATGACCTCTTCGGTCTGGAGCCACGTATCGACATCTTGCACCGGGTCGTCCGCTGGCAGCGCAATAATGCGCAGGCCGGTACTCATAAGGTGAAGACACGGTCCGAGGTCAGCTATTCGACCAAGAAGATCTATAATCAGAAAGGCACCGGCGGCGCACGCCACGGCGCACGTTCTGCACCGATCTTCCGCGGGGGTGGTATCTATAAGGGTCCAACTCCGCGCAGCCACGGCCATGAGTTGACTAAGAAATTCCGTCAACTTGGTCTAAGGCACGCCCTATCTGCTAAAGCGGCAGCTGGTCAGCTGGTTGTGATTGATACGGCGTCCATGGATGTGCCAAAGACGGCCACGCTTGCACGGCAGCTAAAAGAGCTGGGCTGGAAGCGTACACTGGTTATCGACGGCGCAACTGTCGATGAAAACTTCGCCAAGGCAGCGCGCAACATCGAGGGCTTGGATATCCTGCCAACGATGGGCGCTAACGTCTATGACATCCTCAAGCGTGACACACTCGTGCTCACGAAGGCGGGCGTCGAAGCACTGGAGGCTCGCTTGAAATGAGTACAGCTGCAAGCCACTACGATGTGATCCGCAAGCCGATCATCACTGAAAAAGCGACTATGGCATCTGAAAAGAACGCTGTTGTTTTTGAAGTGGCGATCGACGCAAACAAGCCACAGATCAAAAAAGCCGTTGAGGCATTGTTTGGTGTGAAGGTAAAAGCGGTCAACACATCGATCACCAAAGGTAAGGTCAAGCGGTTCCGGGGTCAGCTCGGGAAACGTAAAGACGTTAAAAAGGCATATGTGACGCTCGAAGAGGGCAACACTATCGACGTCTCTACCGGCCTTTGATAGACGACAACGAATCTTCGGCCCCGGTCATCCGGGGCCGAGGCTTTTTCAGAAAGGGCCTTCGGGCCACAAAGCAAACGGAAGACAGAAAGCATGGCACTCAAGTCGTATAAGCCGACGACGCCAGGCCAGCGTGGGCTGGTTCTGATCGACCGTTCGGAGCTCTGGAAAGGACGTCCTGTTAAAGCCCTCACCGAGGGTTTGAGCAAAAAGGGCGGCCGGAACAATACCGGACGGATCACAATGCGTCGACGTGGTGGGGGCGCAAAGCGTCTTTACCGTGTAGTTGATTTCAAACGCACGAAGCTGGACATTTCGGCCACCGTCGAGCGGATCGAATATGACCCGAACCGGACAGCGTTTATCGCTTTGATCCGCTACGAAGATGGTGAGCAGGCGTATATCATCGCCCCTCAGCGTCTTACGATTGGTGACAAAGTGATCTCGTCCGCAAAGGCCGACATCAAGCCGGGCAACGCGATGCCATTCTCTGGCATGCCAATCGGTACGATCATTCACAATATTGAGCTTAAGCAAGGCAAAGGCGGCCAGATTGCCCGCGCTGCTGGAACTTATGCCCAATTTGTTGGTCGTGACGGTGGTTACGCGCAGATCCGCCTATCGTCGGGCGAACTTCGTCTGGTTCGTCAGGAATGCATGGCCACCGTTGGTGCTGTGTCAAACCCTGACAATTCGAACCAGAACTTTGGTAAAGCGGGCCGTAACCGTCACAAGGGCATCCGCCCGTCTGTGCGTGGTGTTGTGATGAACCCCGTCGACCACCCGCATGGTGGTGGTGAAGGTCGGACATCGGGTGGTCGTCACCCTGTGTCCCCTTGGGGTAAACCCACCAAAGGCTACCGGACCCGTAACAAGAACAAAGCGTCTAGCAAGCTGATCATCCGCTCGCGTCACGCCAAGAAAAAGGGGCGCTAATTTATGTCGCGTTCTGTTTGGAAGGGTCCTTTTGTCGACAGCTATGTCCTCAAGAAGGCCGAAAAATCCCGCGAGAGCGGTCGCAACGAGGTCATCAAGATCTGGTCGCGTCGTTCTACAATCTTGCCTCAGTTCGTTGGGCTTACTTTTGGTGTCTATAACGGCCACAAGCACATCCCAGTAAACGTGACAGAAGATATGATCGGTCAAAAGTTTGGTGAGTATTCGCCGACCCGCACATATTACGGTCACGCGGCTGACAAAAAAGCGAAGAGGAAGTAAGTCATGGGTAAGGATAAAAATCCCCGCCGCGTGGCAGATAATGAAGCTATGGCGAAAACTCGCATGCTTCGTACCTCGCCGCAAAAGCTGAACTTGGTTGCGCAGATGATCCGTGGCAAGAAAGTGGACAAGGCCTTGGCCGACCTCACTTTCTCTAAAAAGCGGATTTCTGATGACGTTAAGAAATGTCTTCAGTCCGCAATCGCCAATGCTGAGAACAACCATAACTTGGATGTTGATGAGCTGGTGGTAGCCGAAGCCTATGTTGGTAAAAACATTACGCTTAAGCGCGGTCGCCCACGGGCGCGCGGTCGCTTTGGCAAGATTATGAAACCCTTCTCTGAGCTGACCATCTTGGTGCGTCAGGTCGAGGCAACTGCCGGGGAGCAAGCATAATGGGTAATAAGGTTAATCCAATTGGCATGCGCCTGCAGGTGAACCGGACTTGGGACAGCCGCTGGTATGCTGACACCAAAGATTACGGCGATCTACTGCACGAAGACCTCAAGATGCGCGAATTCATCGCTGAGGAATGCAAGCAGTCTGGCGTATCACGTGTGATCATAGAGCGTCCGCACCGTAAGTGCCGCGTCACGATCCATACAGCTCGTCCAGGTGTCATCATCGGCAAAAAAGGCGCCGATATTGAGACCCTTCGCAAGAAGCTGGCTGTCATGACGAAAAGCGAACTGCACCTGAACATCGTCGAAGTCCGCAAGCCGGAATTAGACGGTGCATTGGTCGCAGAAAGCATTGAACAGCAGCTGGAGCGCCGGGTGTCTTTCCGTCGCGCCATGAAGCGTGCAGTTCAAAATGCCATGCGCATGGGGGCCCTAGGCATCCGCGTTAATGTTGCGGGTCGTCTTGGCGGTGCCGAGATTGCACGGACAGAATGGTACCGTGAAGGTCGCGTTCCTCTGCACACCCTGCGGGCGGACATCGACTATGCACATGCTGAGGCAAAAACTGCCTATGGCATCATCGGTATCAAGGTTTGGATCTTCAAAGGTGAGATTATGGATCACGATCCATCGGCGCGCGATCGTCGTCACCAGGAGCTTCAGGAAGGTGGCGGCCCACGGCCCCGCCGCGACCGCTGAGAGGAACTGAGAGATGCTGCAGCCAAAGCGCACCAAATTCCGCAAGATGCACAAGGGCCGGATCCGTGGAGAAGCCAAAGGCGGGTCTGACCTGACTTTTGGGACTTACGGTCTGAAAGCTGTGCAACCTGAACGCATTACTGCGCGTCAGATCGAAGCGGCACGTCGGGCAATGACCCGTCATATGAAACGTCAAGGACGTGTCTGGATTCGTATTTTCCCAGACACACCCGTGACATCCAAACCGACCGAAGTTCGGATGGGTAAAGGTAAGGGCTCCGTTGATTTCTGGGCGGCCAAGGTAAAACCTGGTCGGGTCATGTTTGAGATTGACGGTGTGTCCGAATCTGTGGCAAGGGAAGCGCTCCGTCTAGCAGCGATGAAATTGCCGATTAAGACCCGTACGATTGTTCGCGAAGACTGGTAAGTATTTAGCTGAGCCCCCGATAGAAAAAATCGGGGGTTTGGCTTTTGTTGGAAAAGCGCCGACTGGTTCGGTGACTTCTGATGGAAGGATGAGGCGATGAACGCCCAAGAGCTACGTGATAAGACACCGGATCAACTCCGCGATGAGTTGACCAGCTTGAAGAAGGAAGCGTTTAATTTGCGCTTCCAACAGGCGACCGGCCAAATGGAAAACACGGCCCGAATTCGGAGTGTCCGTCGTGACGCTGCGCGGGTAAAGACCGTGTTGAACCAAAAGGCTGCTAACGCAGCCCAGAGCGGAGAGTAACACGATGCCTAAACGTATTTTGACTGGCACCGTGACCAGCAACGCTAATGAACAGACGATCACCGTGTCTGTTGAGCGTCGCTTTACACACCCGGTTATGAAAAAGACAATTCGTCGGTCCAAGAAGTATCGGGCCCATGATGCTGAGAACGCCTATAAGACAGGGGACCAGGTCCGCATTCAGGAATGTACGCCTCTGTCTAAAACGAAACGCTGGGAGGTGATCGCTAACTAGCGTTCACATCTCGGTTTGATCGAAACCCTGGGGCAATAGGTCCCCAAAGGTCGGGAGAAACCACATGATCCAGATGCAGACTAATCTGGATGTTGCTGACAATAGCGGCGCTCGCCGTGTTCAGTGCATCAAGGTTCTGGGTGGTTCCAAGCGTAGATACGCATCCGTCGGCGACATCATTGTCGTCTCGGTAAAGGAAGCCATTCCACGAGGTCGCGTAAAAAAAGGGGACGTCCGTAAGGCCGTCGTCGTACGCACCGCAAAAGAAGTTCGTCGCGAAGACGGCACAGCCATCCGGTTTGACCGGAATGCTGCTGTGATCCTGAACAACAACAATGAGCCAATCGGCACCCGTATCTTCGGGCCAGTTGTGCGTGAGTTGCGTGGTAAGAACTTCATGAAAATCATCTCGCTGGCGCCGGAGGTGCTTTAAGATGGCTGCGAAGTTGAAAAAGGGCGATAAGATCGTCGTTTTGGCCGGTAAGGACAAAGGTCAAGAGGGAACTATTTCCTCAGTTGATCCCAAATCCGGCAAGGCTGTTGTGGATGGTGTAAATCTTGCCATTCGCCACACCAAGCAATCCCAAACCAACCAGGGCGGCCGTATTCCTGTCGCCATGCCGATCCAGTTGAGCAACCTCGCGCTGCTCGATAGCAACGGCAAAGCAACCCGGGTTGGTTTCAAAATGGAAGACGGCAAAAAAGTCCGTTTCTCCAAAACTACGGGGGACGTGATCGATGCTTGATACTGAAGCTTATACCCCTCGTCTGAAAGCCGCTTACAAAGCCAGCATCCGCGCTGCTTTGAAAGAGGAGTTCGGCTACAAAAACGACATGCAGATCCCGCGTCTGGAAAAGATCGTCTTGAACATTGGTTGTGGCTCTGCTGCAGTCAAAGACAGCAAGAAGGTTAAATCCGCTCAGCAAGATTTGACAGCGATCGCCGGCCAAAAGGCAGTTGTCACGAAAGCAAAGAAATCAATCGCTGGTTTCCGCGTACGTGAAGAGATGCCGCTTGGTACCAAGGTAACATTGCGCGGCGACCGGATGTACGAATTCTTGGATCGTCTGACCACGGTTGCAATGCCGCGCATCCGTGACTTTCGCGGCGTGTCGGCTAAATCCTTCGATGGTCGTGGCAACTACGCCATGGGCATGAAGGAGCATATCGTGTTCCCGGAAATCAACTTCGACGACGTTGATGAGGCCTGGGGCATGGACATCGTTATTGCCACCACCGCGAAAACCGACGCGGAAGCGAAGGCGCTGTTGAAGCATTTCAACATGCCCTTCACAAGCTGAGCGCCGGAGAGGACCTAGATATGGCAAAAAAATCTATGATCGAACGCGAGAAGAAGCGACAGGTGCTGGTGGGTAAATATGCCCCCAAGCGTGCTGCTTTGAAAGCGATCGCAAGTGACACTGGTAAACCGATGGAAGAGCGCTTTGCTGCGCACCTGAAGCTGGCAAAATTGCCACGCGACAGTTCTGCCACGCGTTTGCACAATCGTTGCAAGCTGACCGGGCGCCCAAAGGCGTATTACCGCAAGCTTAAAATGTCTCGGATCGCGCTGCGGGATCTGGCCTCGAATGGCCAAATCCCCGGCATGGTCAAGTCAAGCTGGTAAGGGGGAGCACAGATGAACGATCCTCTCGGAGATATGTTGACCCGGATCCGCAACGCACAAATGCGTGGCAAATCCAAGGTCGTTACACCAGCTTCCAAGCTGCGCGCTTGGGTTCTGGATGTGCTGATGGATGAAGGTTACATCCGCGGCTATGACAAAGGGGCGGATGCCAACGGGCATCCGACCATCGAAATCAGCCTGAAGTACTACGAAGGCACACCGGTAATTCGCGAGATTAAGCGCGTTTCTACACCGGGTCGTCGTGTGTATATGAGCGTAAAGGACATTCCGTCCGTGCGCCAAGGCTTGGGTGTTTCCATCGTGTCCACTTCTCGTGGCGTGATGTCGGATGCATCGGCTCGCAACGCCAACGTTGGCGGCGAAGTCCTTTGCACCGTATTCTAGGGGGTTTGGATGTCTCGAATTGGTAAAAAACCGGTCGAGCTGCCTGGTGGCGTATCTGCTTCCATGTCTGGCCAGACCATCGAAGTTAAGGGGCCGAAAGGTGCCCGGACCTTCACCGCAACTGATGACGTGACTATCACGGTCGAGGACAACGCTGTGAGGGTAACACCGCGCGGCAAGTCCAAGCGTGCACGTCAACAATGGGGCATGTCCCGAACAATGGTGTCCAACTTGGTCACTGGTGTTACGGCAGGCTTCAGAAAACAGCTTGAGATCAACGGCGTTGGTTACCGGGCACAGATGACGGACGTCAACGTCCTGAAATTGTCCTTGGGCCTATCGCACGATGTGAATTTCCAAGTGCCTGATGGTGTGACTGTTACCGCGCCCAAGCTGACGGAAATCTTGGTCGAAGGTAATGATGAGCAACTCGTCGGCCAAGTCGCGGCTAATATTCGCGAATGGCGGAAGCCCGAGCCTTACAAAGGCAAGGGCATCAAATACAAAGACGAGTATATCTTCCGTAAGGAAGGCAAGAAGAAGTAAAGGCGGAGAAAATGGCAAACAGCAAACGAGTTCTGTTCCAAAAACGCCGCCTGCGCGTTCGGAACAAATTGCGGAAAGTAGCAAATGGGCGTCCGCGCCTGTCTGTTCACCGTTCAAACAAAAACATCAGCGTTCAGCTGATCGACGACTTGAATGGCGTCACACTCGCATCTGCCTCCACTATGGAGAAAGACTTGGGTTTGATTGGTCAGAATAACGTCGAAGCAGCCGCTAAACTTGGCGCGACCATTGCAGAACGTGCAAAGGCCGTAGGCGTCGAAGAAGCGTATTTCGATCGTGGTGGTTTCCTCTTTCATGGGAAGGTTAAGGCTTTGGCCGAAGCTGCCCGTGAAGGCGGCCTGAAGTTCTGAGGAGAGACGAGATGGCAGAACGTGAGAACCGTCGGGGAAATCGCCGCCAAGAGCGCGATGAGACCCCCGAATTCGCCGATCGTCTGGTCGCGATCAACCGGGTATCCAAAACCGTAAAAGGTGGTAAACGCTTTGGCTTTGCAGCCTTGGTGGTTGTGGGTGACCAGCGTGGTCGTGTCGGCTTCGGCAAGGGCAAGGCCAAAGAGGTGCCAGAAGGCATTCGCAAAGGGACTGAGCAGGCGAAACGCCAGCTTATTCGTGTTCCGCTGCGCGAAGGTCGGACGTTGCACCACGATGTGACCGGACACCACGGTGCCGCTCAGGTCGTGATGCGCACTGCACCAGAAGGAACCGGTATCATCGCAGGCGGTCCAATGCGGGCAGTCTTCGAGATGTTGGGTGTCAAGGATGTGGTCGCAAAATCGACCGGTTCGCGGAACCCTTACAACATGATCCGTGCAACGCTGGATGGCCTTAGCAAACTCAATTCACCTCGGCAGGTTGCTGCACGTCGTGGCAAGAAAGTCGCCGACATCCTGCGTAAGCCGGATAGCGAGACTGTTGAGCCCGTCGCTGTTGAAACCGCAGAAGCGTAAGGGAATAGGCACATGGCAAAGACAATAGTCGTCAAGCAGGTGGGGAGCCCCATCCGCCGTCCCGCCGACCAGCGTGCAACGCTGATCGGTTTGGGCCTAAACAAGATGCACCGTACGCGCGAGCTTGAAGATACGCCGTCTGTACGCGGCATGGTCAACAAGATCTCTCATATGGTGAAGATCATCGAAGAGCGCGGCTAAAGCGCAAGACGGGGGCAGCCAATTGGTTTGCCCCCGTCTCCCATTTTTATAAGCCGTGTTTGCCCACTTCCGTCGCTGGAGGGTAGTTCCGGCAAAGGAGAAGCGACATGAGACTGAACGAACTGCGCGACAATCCCGGCGCAACAAAAAAACGCAAACGCATTGGTCGCGGTCCTGGGTCCGGCACCGGTAAAACAGGTGGCCGTGGTATCAAGGGTCAGAAATCCCGGTCGGGTGTTTCTATCAACGCCTTTGAGGGTGGCCAAATGCCACTTTACCAGCGTCTTCCAAAGCGCGGCTTCAACAAGCCGAACCGCAAGAAGTACGCTGTGATCAATTTGGGCCTGATCCAGAAATTCATTGATGCAGGTCGGTTGGACGCAAGTGTTGCAATCACCGAAGAGGTTTTGGTGACAACTGGTGTTATCCGTCGCAAGCTCGACGGTATCCGGGTTCTGGCCAAGGGTGAATTGACATCTTCGTTGACACTATCTGTGACTGGCGCGTCCAAGTCGGCTATCGACGCGGTCGCATCGGCAGGTGGAACTCTGACGGCATCCAATGCTGTTGCGGCAGAATAGGCTCTTGTCAGAGCTTTCAGCGTATCGACGCTTGTGAGCGGCTGCTTGGCCGCTTACACCCTTATCTAGGTTTTTTCCGCGCCGCGAGATCACACCCGATCGCGCGGCGCCTCGCATAAGAGAGACAGCATGGCATCTGCGGCAGAGCAAATGGCGGCAAACCTGAGCTGGAGCACCCTTGGCAAAGCAACAGAGCTTCGCCAGCGGATCATGTTCACACTCGGATTGCTAATCGTTTACCGACTGGGCACTTATATCCCCGTTCCCGGAATTGACACCGGCGCGCTCCAGCAATTCTTTGACCAAGCTGCGGCTGGTCTGGGCGGTGTGCTGAACATGTTCACGGGCGGTGCCCTAAGCCGAATGGGTGTCTTTGCCCTTGGGATCATGCCTTATATCTCGGCCTCGATCATCGTTCAGTTGATGTCGGCCATGGTTCCGCAACTGGAAGCCTTGAAAAAAGAGGGTGAGTCAGGTCGCAAGAAGCTTAATCAATATACGCGCTACGGTACCGTCGTTCTGGCAACTTTTCAGGCCTATGGGATCGCAGTTTCGCTCGAAAGCGGTGGTCTGGTCTCTGATCCCGGTTGGTTCTTCCGCGCGGCCTGCGTCATAACGCTGGTTGGCGGTACTATGTTCCTAATGTGGCTGGGTGAGCAGATCACTCAGCGTGGCATTGGTAACGGCATCTCATTGATCATCTTTGTAGGCATCGTTGCTGAATTGCCTGCTGCTTTGGCGCAATTTTTTGAAAGCGGTCGGTCTGGCGCATTGCCAACACCGGTTATCCTTGGCGTCATTGTGATGCTTCTGGCGACGTTGACGTTTGTGGTCTTCATGGAACGGTCGCTGCGCAAGATCCACATTCAATACCCGCGCCGACAGGTTGGTATGAAGGTTTATGATGGTGGCACCAGCCACTTGCCGATCAAGGTAAACCCGGCCGGCGTAATCCCTGCGATCTTCGCGTCGTCGCTGCTGTTGCTGCCGACCACACTTAGCACCTTTTCTAGTGGCAACTCCGGACCGGTGATGTCGTGGCTGTTGGCGAACTTCGGCCCTGGTCAGCCGCTTTATCTGTTGTTCTTTGCGTCGATGGTCATCTTCTTTACGTATTTCTATACTTTGAATGTCTCGTTCAAGACTGACGATGTCGCGGATAATCTAAAAAGTCAAAATGGATTCATCCCTGGGATTCGCCCTGGACAGCGGACCTCAGAATACCTTGAGTATGTCGTCAATCGCGTTCTGGTTTTGGGTTCTGGTTATCTGGCACTGGTCGTTCTGATCCCAGAGATTATTCGGACAGAGTTGGCGATCACTGCGTACTTCGGCGGAACATCGATCTTGATTATTGTGTCTGTCGGTATGGACACAGTGCAACAAATCCAGTCGCATCTTCTGGCCCACCAATACGAGGGCTTGATTGAAAAATCCCAGCTGCGGGGCAAGAAGCCACGTGCCGGAGGACGTAAGGGGCCAGCACGCCGATGAATATTATTCTTCTGGGCCCACCAGGGGCTGGCAAGGGGACCCAAGCGCGTCGCCTTGTAGAGGAGCGGAAGATGGTGCAGCTCAGCACTGGGGACATGCTGCGGGAGGCACGCACGTCCGGAACACAGATGGGAAAGCGTGTCGCGGATGTTATGGACCGCGGTGAATTGGTCACCGATGATATTGTTATTGGATTGATCGAAGAACAGCTGACGACCACCTCAGCGAATGGGTTCATCTTTGATGGTTTTCCACGCACATTAGCTCAGGCCGATGCTTTGACTGAATTGCTGTTTAAAGTGGGCCAGTCTTTAGATCACGTCATCGAAATGCGTGTGGATGATGAGGCGCTGGTCGCCCGTATCAGCTGCCGCTTTACCTGCGGTAATTGCGGTGAAGTGTATCACGACATAACCAAACCCACTGCAAAGGCAGATGTTTGTGATGTCTGCGGATCAGGCGATTTACGCCGGCGTGCAGATGACAATGAAGATAGCCTGACGAAACGGTTGATGGAGTACTACAAGAAGACCTCTCCGTTGTTGGGCTACTATTATGCCAAGGACCGGTTGGAAGTCGTCAATGGCCTGGCGGAGATTGAGACCGTCGCCGCTGATATTAAGAAAGTTCTTGACACGGCCTGACCGGGCCTTGACGGGGCAGGCTAAAGCTCTTAGTTGCAAGCCTTCCCGGTTGGGAATCATAAGGCATTATTAAGATCGCTCAAGAGATACGCCTTGAACAGATATGACGGGGCCTGCTGGCACTAAGCCACGGGCCTTCTGTTGTGAGAAAAGGTTCTGGCGTTACGGAACCGCAACGAAGAGGAAACGATACGTGGCACGTATTGCTGGGGTGAACATCCCGACCGCCAAGCGCGTACCTATCGCGCTGACTTATATCACCGGAATTGGACACAGCTCTGCGACGCAAATTTGCGAAGCGGTGGGCGTGGAGGTATCGCGTCGTGTTAACGAACTGTCTGATGCTGAACTGCTGCAGATCCGTGAGCATATCGACGCTAACTTTACCGTCGAAGGTGACCTGCGCCGTGAAACGCAGATGAACATCAAACGTCTGATGGATCTGGGCTGCTACCGTGGCCTTCGTCACCGCCGCAACTTGCCAGTACGTGGCCAGCGGACTCACACCAACGCTCGCACCCGCAAAGGCCCCGCTAAGGCCATTGCCGGCAAGAAGAAGTAAGGGAGGGTCTGATCAATGGCACGTGATAAGACACGCACGAAGAAAAAAGAGCGCAAGAACATCGCAGCCGGCGTGGCGCATGTGAACAGCTCGTTCAACAACACCAAAATCCTGATCTCTGATGTGCAGGGCAACGCGATCGCATGGTCGTCTGCTGGTACGATGGGCTTCAAAGGCTCCCGCAAGTCAACACCCTATGCCGCACAGATGGCTGCCGAAGATGCAGCTGCCAAAGCGCAAGAACATGGTGTGAAGACGCTGGAAGTTGAAGTTCAGGGTCCGGGTTCTGGTCGGGAAAGCGCACTGCGCGCCTTGGCTGCCGCTGGTCTGTCGATCACCGCAATTCGCGATGTGACACCGATGGCCCACAACGGTTGCCGCCCGCCAAAGCGCCGCCGCGTTTAAGCACAATCACTCCTGCGTGGACGGTGGGTTTTCGTGCCGTCCACGTTTGTCATTAAGATCCTCGAGCGTTTTCGTCTACGGGTCTCGGCCGAAAACAAGAATGGAGGCGACACATGATCCATAAAAATTGGCTAGAGCTAATTAAGCCCACCCAACTGGTGGTAATTCCTGGAAATGATCCAGCGCGACAGGCAACAGTTATTGCCGAACCGCTGGAGCGTGGCTTTGGCTTGACGATGGGCAATGCCCTGCGTCGTGTTCTGATGTCTTCGCTTCAGGGCGCTGCAATTACCAGCGTTCAGATCGACAATGTCCTGCATGAATTCTCCTCGATTACTGGTGTGCGTGAAGACGTCACCGATATCGTGTTGAACCTCAAAGGAGTTGCGATCCGCATGGAAGTCGAAGGCACCAAGCGGGTTTCGGTCTCGGCCAAAGGGCCGAAGGTTGTAACTGCCGGTGATATCTCTGAGAGTGCGGGCATCGAGATCCTGAATAAGGATCACGTGATCTGCCACCTCGATGATGGCGCCGATCTGTTCATGGAACTGACCGTAAATACCGGTAAGGGATATGTTTCGGCAGATAAGAACCGCCCAGAGGACGCGCCTATTGGGATGATCCCAATCGATGCGATTTATTCACCAGTAACTAAGGTGTCTTATGACGTGCAGCCGACCCGTGAGGGACAGGTTCTCGACTATGACAAACTGACGCTGAAGCTGGAAACCGACGGGTCCGTGACCCCTGATGATGCCGTGGCCTATGCCGCGCGGATTATTCAGGATCAGTTGTCGATCTTTGTGAACTTCGACGAGCCTGAAAGCGCAAGCCACAAGGACGACGATGATGATCTGGAGTTCAACCCGCTTCTGTTGAAGAAAGTTGACGAACTGGAGCTGAGTGTCCGGTCCGCGAACTGTCTGAAGAACGATAACATCGTCTATATCGGGGATCTGATCCAGAAAACCGAAGCTGAAATGCTGCGTACACCAAACTTTGGTCGCAAATCCTTGAATGAAATCAAGGAAGTGTTGTCCGGAATGGGTCTGCATTTGGGTATGGATATCATTGATTGGCCACCCGACAATATTGAGGATCTGGCCAAGAAATACGAAGACAACTTTTGATAGTGAAACCCCTGTCTTTTACTGGACAGGGGAGCCGCTGCGATGGGCAATCCCGCCCCACTAAGGAGAGTGGTCCACACGCATGGATCGCCAGACAAAGTATAAAATTGGAGATTAAACAATGCGCCACGCGAGAGGCTATCGCCGCCTAAACCGCACCCATGAGCACCGTAAGGCGCTCTTTTCCAACATGGCTGGGTCACTGATTGAGCACGAACAGATTAAAACAACATTGCCAAAGGCCAAAGAACTGCGCCCGATTATCGAAAAGATGATCACGCTGGCCAAACGTGGCGATTTGCACGCGCGCCGTCAGGCCGCGTCTCAGCTAAAGCAGGATGCTTATGTTGAGAAACTGTTCGCGATTCTGGGCCCGCGCTACGCTGAGCGTAAGGGTGGTTATGTCCGCGTTCTGAAAGCCGGTTTCCGTTATGGAGATATGGCACCGATGGCGATCATCGAATTTGTCGATCGCGATGTTGACGCCAAAGGTGCGGGCGACCGTGCCCGTGTTGAGGCAGAGACTGCCGAATAGGCAGAACACGATTGACGTCCTGCAAAGCCCTGCCAAACGGTGGGGCTTTTTTGCTGTTCAGGACAGGGGCTTTTTTACCGTAAGCTGGTAATCGCGTGCTGCCATATCTTCCAGCAAACGCTTAAGCTCTTCGCCCTCAACGGGTGTTTCACCTAAGAATTCCAACAAATCTGTGCGCGCAAGCAGGGGCAAGCCCATCAGCCGCGCAAAAATATCTGGATTAATCTTTTCTGACATTTAAGGACTCACAATTAACAGTGGTCGCAGTCTACGGTTGACCGTCAGCCAAACAACTTGTCTAAAACGACAGGTCCAATTGTGAGTCCAATGTCTAAGACACCCGCACTCGATATCCTTTTGCACGAGCTATCGCTTATCTCGCCCGGTGGCTATGTCATTGGATTGCATATCCGATACGTCGCGCCACTGATGATTGTGAATACCTATCCCAAAGAGTGGCAGGATATTTATACCAAGAAGGTTTATGGCCTTAGAGACCCTGCATTGGCTTGGGGGTTGAGCCATACAGGGTTTACGCGTTGGTCCGAAATTACGCTGCCGGATCCCTTTGGGATCCTTGAAGAGGCTGCGGGTTTTGGCATGATTTACGGAATGCTGGGCTCAATAGGCCCTTTATCTTCTCGAACGATCGTCGGGAGTACCCGAGCAGATCGTGAATTCGAGGAAGCTGAGATGTCGAATATCTATGACATTGCAACTCGAATGCACAACTTGACCAAGCCACCGGCACAATTGACCGTGGCTCAGGTCGAAGCACTTCGCTGTATCGCGGATGGGGACCGCCATGCTGCTGCTGCCGCCAAACTCGGAATATCAGAAAGCGCACTAAAGGCGAGGCTTACCTCGGCGCGGCTACGGCTAATGGCCCGAACCACTGCCGAAGCGCTTCAACGCGCGAAGGAATATGGTTTGATGTAAAATGAGGCGCTCCCCTCCGCTGCGAAGGTTTTTTCAACCCTGGCAATGGAGGCCAACATGCAAGTCACGACCCTATCATTCGACAACATGCACAATCATGGGCAACTCTTCGCAAACATGCTGCGCGCACGGCACAGCACATTTATTGAGGAGAAAAACTGGGATCTGCCACAAGTTGATGGCATGGAATTCGACCAATACGATACGCCTGCAAGTCGTTGGATTGCGGTCCATGATTTTGGACGTGTTCTTGCCGGAGTTCGACTGACCCCGACAACTGCCCGCTGTGGAATCTATTCTTACATGGTACGTGACGCACAGCGCGGGCTTTTGGACTCGATCCCGGATACTATCCTCTTCGAACCAGCGCCAATGGCCAGCCATATCTGGGACGCGTCTCGCATCTTTGTGGCGCGCGACGTCTCAGCTGCGGTCCGCCAAAAGGTGCAAATGCACTTGATCTCTGAAATGGTAAAGTCTGCGCGCGACGTAGGTGCAACCATGCTACTGGGCCTTTTGCCGGTTCCTGCAGCACGACTTGCACGCAGGGTCGGTCTGGACTGCCAACCTGCAGGCCCACAGATGGATATCGGCGGTGTTGAACACCAATGTTATATTGTCAGCATGGCCACAAAGATGCACTGAAAGTACGGCGGAGCGGGTGCTTCCCACCCGCTCACCGCATCGATAAGATACCACTATGGCAGATTTGTTTGACAGTGATCCAAAGTCCGCGGCGCCCGGTCCCCGACCTCTTGCTGACCGGATGAGGCCAATGTCATTGGCCGAGGTTATCGGGCAAGATCCCCTTCTGGGGCCTCAGGGTAGCCTGCGCATCATGCTAGATAGTGATGCGCTAAGCTCCCTCGTGCTTTGGGGGCCACCTGGAGTTGGGAAGACCACAATTGCGAGGCTTCTTGCCGATGAGACCGATCTGCATTTTGTCCAGATCAGCGCGATCTTTACCGGGGTTCCGGAACTGCGAAAGGTCTTTGAGGCCGCCCGTATGCGCCGCACAAATGGTCGTGGAACTTTGCTTTTTGTTGATGAAATTCATCGGTTTAACAAGGCGCAGCAGGACGGCTTTCTGCCGCATATGGAAGACGGCACAATCCTCCTTGTCGGTGCCACCACCGAGAACCCCTCATTTGAGCTAAACGCTGCTGTTTTGTCACGCGCCCAAGTTTTGGTCTTGCAACGCTTGGACGATGCGGCACTCCATTTGCTGTTGGTCCGGGCTGAGGCTGAGATCGACAAGACGCTGCCTTTGACTGACGATGCTCGCCAGACATTATGCGATATGGCTGATGGTGATGGGCGCGCATTGCTTAATCTGGTGGAACAGGTCGCTGCATGGCCGCAGGATAGCCCCTTTGACACCATGGCCTTAGGCAATCGCCTTAGCCAACGGGCCGCGCAATACGATAAATCAGGCGACGCACATTACAATCTGATCTCAGCCCTGCACAAATCAGTTCGCGGGTCAGATCCTGACGCGGCAATTTATTGGCTGGCCCGAATGCTGACCGGTGGCGAAGATCCGCGATATCTGGCGCGCCGCATCACGCGCATGGCAATTGAGGATATTGGTCTTGCGGATCCCCAAGCGCAGCGCGTTTGCCTCGATGCCTGGGAGACATATGAACGACTGGGATCCCCCGAGGGGGAACTGGCGCTGGCGCAGGCGATTGTCTATCTCGCCCTCGCGCCAAAATCGAATGCGGCCTACAACGCGTATAAATCGGCGATGGTTGCTGCACGCAAAACCGGATCTGAGCCACCGCCAAAACACATTCTGAACGCGCCCACCTCGTTGATGAAAGAGCAGGGATACGGCTCAGGCTACCAATATGACCACGATGCTGAGGACGGCTTTTCCGGGCAATCGTATTTTCCTGATAAACTGCCGCGAGAGGCATTCTACCAACCTGTTGAGCGGGGATTTGAGCGAGATCTCTCAAAACGCCTCAGCTATTTTGCAAAGCTGCGGACGCAACGGCAGAACGGTTGACAAGCGAGGCGGACGGGCACAAACCCGCGCCATGGTTTTTACGGTTTTTCAAGTGGCGCTTGGCGGCGCAATTGGGGCGTGTTTGCGCTTTCTTGCAGGTGTGGGCGTATTGCGTCTGACCGGCCCAGGCTTTCCGATAGCCATCTTATCGGTCAATATAATAGGCTCGTTCTTGATGGGGGTCTTCGTAGTGGCCGCCGCACAACGCGGCCTGACCCATTTTTCACCCTTTGTCATGACTGGCATTTTGGGTGGTTTCACAACGTTTTCAGCCTTCTCCCTTGAGGCCTACACGCTTTACGAACGGGGGGAGATGGGCACAGCGTTGCTCTATGTTCTTGCCTCCGTTGTTTTGTCGATTGCAGGCCTTATTTTGGGTATCTGGCTATCGCGAGGAATTTTTGCATGAGTGGCGTTCAAACACTTGAAGTGACAGCGGATGAGGGCGACCAGCGCGTTGACCGGTGGTTGCGTCGGCGGTTCCCGCATATCAGCCAAGGCCGGATCGAAAAGATGTGCCGTAAAGGTGAGCTGCGCGTCGATGGCGGTCGAGTAAAGGCCGCCACCCGGTTGGAGATCGGCCAATCTGTGCGCGTTCCACCCTTGCCGGATGAAGCGCCCGAAGCGCCGTTTGTCCAACGAACAAACATTTCCAATAGCGATGCTGAGATGATGCACGCCTCTATTATCTACCGTGATGACGATTTGATCGCGATCAATAAGCCGGCGGGACTGGCAAGTCAGGGTGGCAGCAAACAGACCCGCCATGTCGATGGGCTGTCCGAGGTGCTGAAATTCGGCTTTGAAGACAAACCGCGGCTGGTTCACCGCCTTGACCGCGATACATCTGGCATTTTGATACTGGCGCGGACCCGTACCAGTGCGGCCAAGTTGACCGAGGCGATGCGCCACCGCGACACGCGCAAGATCTATTGGGCCGCTATCGCGGGCGCGCCGATGCCCAAGATGGGAACGATTAAATTTGGTCTGATCAAAGCACCTGGCCACGGTTCCGGCGGGGAAGCTGAAAAGATGCTGTGCATTCACCCCCGTGAAGTCGACAGCACATTTGGCGCCAAACGTGCGACCACAGATTATGCGGTTTTGTCTGCCTTAGCGACGCGCATGGCCTGGGTTGCACTGGTTCCTGTGACCGGCCGCACGCACCAATTGCGCGCGCACATGGCTGAGATCGGCCATCCGATTATTGGCGACGGCAAATACGGCGGATCTGGTCAAGAGAACCTTGGCGACGGTTGGGGCGCCCAATTGGGTGGTGAGATGAGCCGCAAGCTGCACTTGCATGCACGTTCAATGACCCTGCGTCATCCAGTTTCTGGCGCTGATTTGCACCTGACGGCCCCTCTGCCAGACCATATGGCGCGTACATGGAAAATGTTGGATTGGCATGCCAATGACGTACCCGTTGATCCCTTTGCGGGGGATGGATTTTGAGTGCAGGCCCATTGCGGCTGGTGATTTTTGATGTCGATGGAACGCTGATCGACAGTCAGGCACATATCTATGCATCGATGCAGGCAGCCTTTGCCTCCGTGGAACTGGAGATACCAGACCGCGCAACCACGTTGGGCGTTGTCGGCCTATCGCTGCCCATTGCAATGGCGCGTCTGGTGCCGACTGCGTCTATTTCCGTTCAGAACCAAATGGTCGACGTCTACAAGGACGCGTTCATGACGCTTCGCCTTTCGGATCAGGGCAAAGCGATGTCGCCACTTTATCCGGGCGCGCGGGATCTGCTGTCGGATCTGTCGCGGCAAGACGATGTCCTTTTGGGCATTGCCACCGGAAAATCGCGTCGGGGCTGGGACCATCTGCAAGAGATGCATCAGTTTGGTGGGCTGTTTCAGACCATTCAGGTGGCCGATGATCACCCCTCCAAGCCGCATCCGTCGATGGTTGAGACATGCCTGCGTGAAACTGGGGTTGAGGCGCGGAACGCGGTCATCCTCGGAGATACCAGTTTTGATATCGACATGGGTGTCGCTGCTGGCATCAACACAATTGGGGTCGCTTGGGGTTATCATCCGGTGGCGGATCTGGCAGCCTCAGGAGCGACCCATATTGTCGAGGCGTTTCCAGAAGTTCCGGGCGTTTTGTCACAAATTTGGAGCGCGAAATGAGCGGTTGGGCAGCCAAACGGTTTTGGGACAACGCCACAGTTGAGTTGGCCGGGCATGCCTTTGAGGTTCGTCTTGACGGACGGCCAGTCCGCACGCCGTTGAAGGCGCCTTTGCATGTCCCGACCGCAAAGATGGCTGAGGCGATCGCCATCGAATGGCAGGCCCAGACCGGCGTTGTCGATCCTCGTACCATGCCTGTCACACGCTCAGCCAATGCGGCGATCGACAAGGTAGCCCCGCAACATGACGGCGTTTGTCAGATGCTGGCAAGCTATGGCGAAACTGATCTATTGTGCTACCGCGCGCCCGGACCGGATACGCTAATGGCGCGTCAGTCGCAGGCTTGGGATCCACTGCTTGATTGGGCTGCAGATCGGTTCAAAGCACGCCTTGTGACAACACAAGGCGTGATCCCTATAGCGCAAGATCAAGCCAGCATCGCGATCCTCCATCACGCCGTTACAAGCTACCGTCCATTCTCTCTGACGGCCGTTCACGACCTGATCACATTGTCCGGTTCACTCGTCTTGGGATTGGCAGTCGCAGAGCAGTGGATTTTGGCGGATTCAGGCTGGAATTTGTCGCGAATCGATGAGGACTGGCAGGTCGAACAGTGGGGCGAAGATGACGAAGCGGCCGAAATGGCAATCACAAAACGTGACGCTTTCTTACATGCCGCTGCCTTTCTGGATCTCTCAAACCAAGCCTGATGAGTCACTCAACTGCTAATGGCCTCAAGTGCATAGGAAATGTGCAGCTGCTTAGTGGCATATCTATCGAACTGCTTTCCCTACGGCAATCTAGGAGGATACCCTTGACCTTGGGGCGCATATTTGCCCAATTAAGAGGCGATGAGGGGGGGAAGCCCCTTATCTTTTCGCTCAAGGCCTAAAGGCCTTACTAAACCGTTAATATAAACGGTCCATCAGGAAGAGGTTAATAATGAAAAAATCCGTAATTCTCGGCGCGCTGGCAACGGCTAGCTTGGTCGCCGGCGCTGTGTCCGCACAGACGCTTGATGAAGTCCAAGCGCGTGGCAGCTTGAACTGTGGCGTCTCCACAGGTCTCGTCGGTTTCGCGTCACCAAACTCCAGTGGCGAATGGGAAGGCTTTGACGTTGGTTTGTGTCGGGCTGTTGCCGCAGCCGTTCTTGGCGATGCAACCGCTGTGAACTTCGTACCAACGACTGGGCAGACTCGCTTCACAGCGCTTGCGTCTGGCGAAGTCGACATGCTGGCACGTAACACAACATGGACGTTCTCTCGTGACGTTGACCTGCGTTTTGAATTCGTAGGCGTCAACTACTACGACGGTCAGGGCTTCATGGTTCCTCGTGCGTTGGGTGTTAGTTCCGCAATGGAGCTGGACGGTGCTACTGTCTGCATTCAGACTGGTACAACAACCGAGCTGAACTTGGCTGACTTCTTCAGCTCGAATGGCATGAGCTATGAGCCCGTTCCAATCGAGACCAACGCAGAAGCACAGCAGCAGTACCTTGCTGGCGCATGTGACGTTTACACAACAGACGCATCCGGTCTGGCCGCAACACGCGCGACCTTCGAAGCACCGAATGACCATGTTCTTCTGCCAGAGATCGTATCCAAAGAGCCACTTGGCCCGCTTGTTCGCCACGGCGACAGCGAATGGGCAGACGTTGTTCGTTGGACATTGAACGCACTGATTTCTGCTGAAGAGCTGGGTGTAACATCTGCGAACATTGCAGAGCTTGCAGCAGGCACCGACAACCCAGAGATCAACCGTCTCTTGGGCTCCGAAGGTGACTTGGGCGCGATGCTTGGTCTTAGCTCTGATTGGGCCGTTAACTCGATCAGCGCAGGCGGCAACTACGCTGAGCTGTTCGAGACCAACATTGGTGAGAACACTCCAATCGGTCTGTCGCGTGGCTATAACGCTCAGTGGACAGATGGCGGTCTGCTTTACTCCCCACCGTTCCGGTAGGTTTTTTAGGGGTGCGGCGAAAGCCGCGCCCCTCTTCTTGCCGACGTCTATAAACTATAAAATAAAGCCTCCTGGCAGATCGGCCGTTGAACGGGCAGACGCGAAGAGGGGCTTATCAGCAAACGACGGGGTTGCCTGAGATGAGTCCAATCACGGAACCAACCGCCGAGTCATTCCGACTCAGCCAGCTAATTTACGACACACGCTACCGGTCAACTACCATTCAGATGATCGCAGCCATTCTGATAGTTTCGATATTCTGGTGGCTAGTTTCCAACACAATCACCAACCTGTCCGCACTGGGAAAAGACTTTAATTTCGGGTTCCTAAGTTACCGTGCCGGCTATGACATCAACCAGCGGCTCGTTGAATATTCAAATGATTCATCGCATGCTCGCGCTGCGTATGTTGGAATTTTGAACACCCTGTTGGTTGCGTTCATGGGCTGTATTCTGGCGACATTCCTCGGCGTCACGGCCGGTGTTCTCAGACTGTCCAAGAACTGGGTCGTTGCCCGGCTTATGACGGTTTATGTCGAAGGCTTCCGGAACATCCCTCTGCTGCTTTGGATCTTGGTGATCTTTGCTGTGATGACCGAATCGATGCCTCAGCCAAGTGAATTTCGAGGAGAAGATCCCGCCGCAACGATGTACCTGTTTGACAGCGTCGCGATTACTAACCGCGGTGTCTACATTCCCGCACCAGAATGGGGCCCCGGTTCCATGGTGCTGGTTGCGATATTCTTTGCTTCACTGGTTGGGATCTGGGCTTTTCGACGCCACGCACGTATCCGGCAAGAGACGACAGGCGAAATCCTTCCGGTCTTCTTGGTTTCTGCTGGCCTGTTCTTTGTTCCAACGTTGATCTTCTTCGTTATCCTTGGTCGACCTGTTGGGTTGGAATACCCGGAGCTGACCGGCTTTAACTTCTCTGGCGGGACGCATTTGCGAAACTCGCTGATCGCGCTTTGGATCGCACTGTCGCTCTATACGGGCGCATTCATTGCAGAGATTGTGCGGGCTGGCATTATGGCTGTCTCAAAGGGTCAGACCGAGGCTGCGTCTGCCTTGGGCCTGCGTCCCAAGCGGACCATGAACCTTGTGATCTTGCCACAGGCAATGCGGGTCATCATTCCGCCGCTTATCTCCCAGTACCTGAACCTTACCAAAAACTCGTCACTGGCGATCGCGGTGGGTTATATGGATGTTCGCGCCACGCTTGGTGGGATCACGATCAACCAGACCGGGCGTGAGCTGGAGGGCATGTTGCTTCTTGGCTGCTTTTATCTGGCAACGTCGTTGGTCATCTCTACGGTGCTAAATATCTACAACTCCTCCATTTCATTGAAGGAGCGCTGAGATGAGCAACCCAAATCACCAAAACCCCGCATATGTCCGCACGGAAATGCTGGGCGAAATGGAGCCTCCGGTATCGCAAACCGGTCCTATCCGGTGGGTCCGCGAGAACCTGTTTTCATCTCCGTTGAATATATTTCTGACCCTTGTTTCAATTTACCTAGTCTACTGGATTTTGGCCCATATCCTGCCTTGGTCCTTGGGTGGGATCTGGGACGCAAGTTCGCTTTCGGAGTGTCGTGAAATTCGCGATGCTCTTTATGGGGAGGGTGTGCGTTCAGTTGCCTGTTGGGCGGTTCTGACCGATCGGTGGGACCAATTACTCTTTGGCTTCTACCCGGCTGAGTATTATTGGCGTCCAGTTCTGGCCTTCACTCTCTTTGGGTTGGGGCTTGCGCCGATCCTATCAGAGGGCGTCTCACGCAAATTGTTCTACCTGACGGTTGCGGCACCTTTCTTGTGTGTTTGGCTACTTTGGGGTGGGTCGATCTGGAGCCCGTTGTCCATTGCATTTGGATTTGTTGTTGGCTGGGCCATCTACAAGTTTTCGGGACCTCATGTCGGGCTTCTGTCTGCCACGATCGGTGCTTTCGTTGTTCCGATTTTTTACTGGCTCTTTGTTGCAAGTTCACTCGCAGGTGGTCTGGCCATAATCCTGCCGATCCAAATTGAGGCCGTGCCATCCGATCAGTTTGGTGGCTTCATGCTGGCCTTGATTATTGGTATCTCGGGTATTGTGCTGTCGTTGCCTTTGGGTGTCCTGTTGGCGCTTGGCCGGCAATCGGATCTGTTCCTGATCAACAAAATTTCGGTGATCTTCATTGAGGTGATCCGGGGCGTTCCGCTGATCGTGTGGCTATTCACAGCATCTTTACTGCTGAATTACTTCTTGCCACCGGGGACCAACTTTGACCTGATTGTTCGCGTGATCATCATGGTGACGCTGTTTTCGTCCGCATATATCGCCGAGGTTGTTCGGGGCGGTCTGGCCGCTTTGCCACGTGGGCAATATGAGGGCGCGAATAGTCTGGGACTGGATTACTGGCAATCCATGCAGCTGATCATCCTGCCACAAGCGATGAAAATCTCAATCCCAGGGATCGTAAGCTCTTTCATAGGGTTGTTCAAAGACACCACACTTGTTGTTTTTATCGGTCTCCTTGACCCCGTCGGATTGGCCGGCGCGATCCGGGCCACGACAGACTGGAATGGTATCTACTGGGAGCTGTTTATCTTTATCGGGCTCTGCTTCTGGGTGTTCTGTTTTGCAATGTCTCGCTACTCACAATGGTTGGAGCGCAAGCTTCAAACCGATCACAGCTAAGGAGACCTTCAAATGACTGAAGCTCAATCTTCCGCCCCTGCCGATCGCGCAATCGACCGGACGCAAATGAAAATCTCCGATGAGGTGGCGATCGACATCATTGGTATGAACAAATGGTTCGGTACGTTCCATGTTCTCAAGGACATCAATCTGTCGGTTCAACGCGGTGAGCGGATTGTTATCTGCGGACCGTCTGGTTCTGGAAAATCGACGCTGATCCGGTGCATCAACGCACTGGAGGAGCATCAAAAAGGCAAGATCACCGTGGATGGTACGGTTCTGTCAAATGACCTTAAAAATATCGACAAGATCCGGTCTGAGGTTGGCATGTGCTTTCAGCACTTCAACCTGTTTCCGCATCTGACGATCCTTGAGAACTGTACGCTGGCACCGATCTGGGTTCGCAAAACACCCAAGCGGGAGGCCGAAGAAACGGCGATGCATTTCTTGGAAAAGGTCAAGATCCCAGAGCAGGCGGACAAGTATCCCGGTCAGCTTTCGGGGGGGCAGCAGCAGCGCGTGGCAATCGCGCGCAGCCTCTGCATGCGTCCGCGCATCATGCTGTTTGATGAACCGACATCTGCGCTTGACCCAGAGATGATCAAGGAAGTTCTGGATACGATGATCCAGCTTGCCGAAGAAGGCATGACCATGTTGTGCGTAACCCATGAGATGGGCTTTGCCCGTCAGGTTGCAAACCGGGTGATCTTTATGGACCAAGGTCAGATTGTTGAGCAGAACGAGCCAGAAGAGTTCTTCAACAATCCACAAAGTGATCGGACCAAATTGTTCCTGAGCCAGATCTTGGGCCACTAAGCCCACAGCTCTGAACGAGGACAAAAAACGCTCCGGCAGCAAATGCCGGGGCGTTTCTTTTTGCCCAATGCTAACGATAGCAGATCGTCAGCGCTGCCCATGCACACGTTATTGCGATCTTCGGTATTGTTAGGGCTTCCGGATCAGTTCAGATCGCGCGGTACGACGAAGCCCTCAACCTGACCCTGACCGGGGCCAATCTCAGCCCAACTGTTGGCGTCAAATCGCAAGATCAGGGTAGCGCCCGTCGGATAGAATGAGAATTTCGAATGGGCGGGTGGCGTTTGGCATAACGACCAAGCCAGCGATCCGATCCCCGGATTGTGTCCGATCAGGGCCACGACATCGCCCTTGGCTTCGCGCAGCACGCCAAGCATCCGTTCAGGGCTGGCGTGATAGAGGCTTGAGGTGAAGATCAACTCTGGACCAGCCGTGTCATTTGCCAGCAAGGTTGTGGCGATCGCGCTCCAAGTTTCTTGAGTGCGGCGCGCCGGGGAGCTCAGCACAGTTTGTGGGGTCCGGTCACGACCCGCCAGCCATTGGCCGATCTTTGGGGCCGCATCGCGCCCCCGGTCATTCAGCGGACGATCATGGTCAGCCTGCAAGGGATCATCCCAGCTGGATTTCGCATGACGGATCAGGATCAGTGTCAGGCTCATGGGTGAAACGACCTCATATGGAAGGCGGATTGCGCCGGCATGCGGCCGTAGGACTGGCTGACAGGGCAGATGCGGCGCGCGGCGCAGCCTTGGGTCAAGCAATCGGACCCTTCGGCCGCGTTCAGGTGGCCGTGGCAGGCGTCTGTGTCATAGGCGATGGCTGACAACGCATCGACAGGGCAGGCGGTTAGGCAGGGCTGCTGACAGGCGTCACAGGGCGGCGCAGGCGGCGGGGCAGGAACGTTTATCATTTGGGGTAGGCCAATGGCACCGCGATAAGAGACCATTAGGCCTGCGCGATCATGGACCAGCATTCCAACTGGGCTGGCCCAGGCGCGTCCGGATCGCGACGCCCAACCGATGAACGGGTGATAGGGCGGGCCCGAGAACGGAAAGTACGCCTTTGCCCCCAAATCGCAGGCCCATGTGCCAATGACGCGACGCGACCAGCGGTCCATCGGATCTGGCGCTTGATCCAGAAATTCTGGCTCAAAACGGACATGTGGCCAAAAATCTGGTTCAGCTGGGCCAAGCAGCACAAGGGTCCGGACCGTTTCAGGCAACCCATCTGCGAGTTGTGGATGAAAGGCGCCAAAGATCTCTAAATGACGTGTGCCTGCCGCGTGAACCAGATCTGCATAGGTCATGGGCTGACTGGCAAGAGATCAGGCACGGATCATGCTGCCGGCACCGTGATCGGTGAACAGCTCCAATAGGCAGGCGTTGGCAACACGGCCGTCAACGATGGTGACAGCGCGGGTGCCGTTGCGCACCGCCCAAACGGCGGTCTCGGTTTTTGGGATCATGCCACCATTGATGGTGCCATCTGCGGTCATGGCCTCAACTTCAGCTGCGGTCAGTTCAGTGACGACCTCACCCGAGGCATTTTTGACACCTGCGACATCGGTCAGCAAAAGCAGACGATCTGCCCTAAGCGCCGCTGCAATTGCGCCAGCGGCAGTGTCACCGTTCACATTGAAGGTTTCGCCATTTCGACCTGCCCCCAATGGGGCCACGACCGGGATCATATTGGCTGCGAACAGCTGTTGCAGGACGTCTGGAGTGACTTCAACCGGATTGCCGACAAAGCCCAGTTTTGGATCGGCCGGATCACAGATCATCAAATTCGCGTCTTTGCCACTGAGGCCTACCGCACGTCCGCCTTGAGCATTGATTGCTTGGACAATGCGCTTGTTGACGGTCCCCGAAAGGACCATCTCAACCACCTCAATGGTGGCGGCATCCGTGACGCGCTTGCCATTGATGAATTCCGACACGATGCCCAGTCGAGCCAGCATTTCGTTGATCATCGGGCCGCCACCATGGACGATCACGGGATTTATGCCAACCTGCTGCATCAGCACCACATCGCGTGCGAAACTGGCCATCGCGACATCATCGCCCATGGCGTGACCACCAAACTTAATCACAACAATGGCGTCGTCATAGCGTTGCAGATAAGGCAGCGCCTCGGACAGGGTGCGGGCGGTGGCTAGATAATCACGGGTCATAGCTGTTTGTTTCTTCATGGGATCAGGCCTTTGGGTCCGGGCATCTAACGCAATGGTTGGGGCGCTGCCAAGGGCGCGCGTGTTTTCAGGGCGTGGGGCGGATGTTGATTTTGCAGCCTCGTGATGGATTTAGTGTGTTAGATCTGGGTATGGCGATGTTGTTGGTCTGCGCAAGCCATTGGATTGACCATACAACGGTTCAATCGCGAGGGCTGGCGAGTGCTGACCTGTTCGCGCCAGTGGCTTTCGTGCCAATGCCGTTGGAGCGGCAGAGCGCAGGACCGTATCCAGATTGATTTGACGAACTCTAAGGCGTGGTTGAGGCGATCAGTTTGTTGGATACATTGGAAACTGATCTACCGATTTTCGTCAACGGGATACACCTGATTTTTTATACATAGATCAGTCGGGCTGTGTCTCTGGCGCGAGAATTGAGGTCAACGCCCGGCCGTATGTGTAGTGCAACCTCTGGCGGAATATTTAGGCACACAAAGTTACAGTGTGTGCGTTAACCTTAATGACAGATTAAGAGATATCCGCGATGATGCTGCGCAACGTCTCTATCCCATCGCCCTTTTCGGATGAGGTCAGCACCAATTCTGGGTAGGCGGCGGGGTGTTTGGCCAACGCCTCACGCACTTGCGCCAAGACTTGGTCATGATCGCTAGTTTTGACTTTGTCGGCCTTGGTCATTACCGCCTGGAACGGCACGGCCGAGCGATCCAGCAGGGCCATGATTTCTTGATCCACATCTTTGACGCCGTGGCGCGTATCAATCAGGACAAAGGCGCGGCGCAGCGTGGCGCGACCCGATAGATAGGCCTTAAGCAGGCGTTGCCATTTAGCGACGATCGCCACAGGCGCATTGGCATAGCCGTAGCCGGGGAGGTCAACGAGGTAGTGGCTGTCGGCGACCGTAAAATAATTGATCTCTTGGGTCCGGCCGGGTGTGTTGGAGGCCCGCGCTAACGCGCGGCGTCCGGTGACCGCATTGATCAGGCTGGATTTGCCAACGTTGGAGCGGCCAGCAAAACAAACCTCTATTCTGTCGGCGGGTGGGACCCCGTCCATGGCGACCACGCCTTTGAGAAAGTCAGTGCCGGTCGCAAACAGCATACGGCCCGCCTCAAGCTCAGCGGCGTCTGGTTCGGGGGTCAGTGGGAAAGAAAGTTTCATAATGCTACCGTTAATGGCATATTTAAAGAGATCGGACCACCGGTGATGACACGCGCATAAACGCCAAATTCAGTGTGTCCCCAGCCCTGTTCGAGTGTGGTCAAGGTGTTGGCATCGCGTTGCCCGGTTGCCGGATTGGCCTCGGTTGCACGGCAACGGCCAATGCGTTCGACAACTTCTAGACGCGCATCACCCATAGCTAAAGTTTTCCCAACCCAGTCGAATTCTTCCCAAGGGGCCAAGCCTTCGATCCACAGATTACCGCGAAATCGGCGCGGATCGAGTGTTTTCCCGACCTTTTGGCCAAGCGCGCGCAGGGATGCGAGCCCTAAGATTGAGATCGAGGCGAAAGGTGCGTCAGACATACCTTGTGGAGGTGATGCCACAAGCGCGGCCGCTGGCGCGCGGTTTTCTGGGTAGATCGCAGCAAGCCAAGCAAAAAGCGGTGCCGACGCACCAAGTGGATCGACACTGATATCCGGAAGATCAGGATGAGACAGCAAGATTTCATGCGTTGAGATGACCTTGGCGGTTATCGCCATCAGGCTTGCACCCTTTGCCCCGCGCAAAAAATTCCGGCATGAACGCCAGCCCTCACCCATCTCACCTCCGGCTTCAAGCACGGCCCACGCCCGATCCAAAGGCAGGGGCCGATCGGGGCTGAGATCAGTGCGTTCCAGCGCCTCAGCACCGACACCCTTAATTGGATGGCGCCAAATTTGGGCAACGTGCGGTGTCACTTGCTGTCCGGTTTGGATCTTTTGAAGCTGGATTTGATGTTATCAAAGATATCCGGCTTGAACCCTTGGGTCCGCATGATCGTATATTGCTGGGTGAATGTGATGGTGTTGTTTGCGATCCAGTAGACCAGAAGGCCGCTGGCAAAGCTGCCCAACATGAACATGAAAACCCATGGCAAATACGCAAAGATCATCGCCTGTGTCGGGTCAGTTGGTGCCGGGTTCAGCTTTTGCTGAAGCCACATCGAGACACCCAAAAGCAACGGCAAAATTCCGATAAAGACCAATGCCATGATCGAACCGGGCTCTGGCGAGGCGTTTGGCAATAAGCCAAACAGGTTGATGATTGAGGATGTGTCTGGCGCGGATAGATCCTTAAGCCAGCCAAAGAATGGCGCGTGACGCAATTCCAGCGTGACAAAAATCACTTTATAGAGCGAGAAGAAAATTGGGATCTGCATGATAATCGGCAGACAGCCCGAAGCCGGGTTCACCTTTTCCTTCTTGTAGAGCCCCATCATCTCTTTTTGCAGCTTCTCGCGGTCATCGCCGGCTTTTTCCTTGATGATTTCAAGCTGTGGTTGCAGCTCTTTCATCTTGGCCATCGAGACATAGGATTTGTAAGCCAGCGGGAAGAGTGCAGCCTTGATCAACAGGGTCAGCGCGATAATGGCCAAACCCATATTGCCGATCAGACCATTTAGGGTGTGCAACAACCAGAAGATCGGCTTGGTCAGAAAGTAGAACCACCCCCAATCAATCGAATCGAGAAAGCGTGTGACGTCGCCCTCATTTTGATAGTTGCGGATAGTTTCCCACTCCTTGGCACCTGCAAAAAGCTGCGTTGTGACAGAAACGGTTTCGCCAGCGGCGGCGGTCATGGCGGGCAAGCGCGCCTCGGTCTGGTAGATATCGGCACTGGCGACGTATTTCGTGACGGACGTGAAGGGCTGGTCGACACCAGGGATCAGTGTGGTCATCCAGTATTTATCGGTAAAGCCGATCCAGCCGTCTTCGGCAACCTCAACGACCTCAGCTAATGCGCCTTCCCTCTCAACGAAATCAAGATCAGGCAGATCATCGTAGGCCAACTCATCCAGTGTGCCGTCAACTTTGCGCACGACGCCTTCATGCAGGATGAAGAAGTTCAGCAAATCGGTCGGTTCGCCGTGACGCGCAACGATCCCGTACGGTGCCATGCGAGCGTCAGAATTAGTTGTGTTTTCAACTGATTGAGTGATTGAGAACATAAAATCTTCGTCAACAGATATTGCGCGACGGAAGATTAGACCTGCTCCATTGTCCCAGTTGAGAGTGATTGGGGTGGATGGGGTCAGGATATCGCCGTCTTCGAGCTGCCATGGGGTGTTGGCGCCCGGAACGGCGTCGTAACCAAGCTCTCCCCCGGGGGCCCAGCCGTAAAGGGCGTAATATGCCTGAGGGCCACCAACGGGGGACAGTAGCCGCACAATTTCTGAGTCTGTGGCCAGCGTGTCGTCGTAGTTGCGCAAGGACAAATCGTCGATCCGCCCGCCAATCAACGAGATGGAACCGGACAGCGCAGGCGTATCGATGGTGACCCGTGCCCCTTCGGACAGCGCGGCAGCGCGTGTCTCAGCGGGCGTCGCCATCAGAGGGGCCGTCGCGGTCGTAGGCGGTGTCAGTGCTATTACAGCGCCATTTTCATCTGTCGCCGTGATGGCCGCCGGTGGTGCGTTCGGGTCTAATGTAGGCTGGTTCGGCGGAAACAGGACAAACCAGACGAGAATGACCAAAAAGCTCAACGCAGTTGCGAGAATTAGGTTCTTGTTCTGATCATCCATTTTCGGACGCCTTACCCATTGTTGAATTCACGGTGGTTCAACAGATTAGGGGCAGAAAGGTCAAGGGCTTTTCCCCTTTGCGTAGCATCAGGTGCCGATTGGCCCCACTCAGTGGATATTATCCAGCGCGTCGTCCAACCGACGGGGCGAGGGCAATCTTGGCGCTGTGTTTGGCAATCCAAGGGATCGTATCTTCAAATGGCATAGGGCGAGCCAAGCCAAAACCTTGGATATGGCCGCAACCCAATTGCGACAGCATCGAATGCTCCCCCAACGTCTCAACCCCTTCGGCCAGCGTGTCGATACCCAGCTGTTCAGCCAACGACAAGATTGCAGAGACCATCGATTGCTGACTGGCATCTTGGTCCATGCGGGTGATAAAGCTGCGGTCGATCTTTATCCGGTTGACGCCAAAACGGCGAATGTTGGCGATGGAGGCCTGACCGGTCCCAAAATCATCAAGATCGAGATTGAAGCCATGTTCGCGCATCCGCTTAATATTGTACATGATGGTGTCATCGTCAGAGGCCGCGGCGACAGTTTCGAGAATTTCGACCGTCAATCTGCTGGGCCGCAGGTCAAACCGATCCACCTCCCACTTCAAGCGATCAGCGAGGCTAGGGTTACGTAACTCCTCGGACGAGAAATTAACCGAGACTGATGGAATAGTGAGTGCGATTTTGTCCCAAGCGCGTAAGGCGGTCAGCGCATGATAAAGGACAGTCTCCCCCAAACGCTCCATTTGGCTGGCCGCTGAGATTGCGGGCAGAAACTCTGCCGGCTGCAGTAGGCCGTGTTTTGGATGCGCCCATCTGACCAGTGCCTCAAACCCGGTAATTGCACCGGTGTCGGTAGAAATCTGAGGTTGGAACCAGGGGCGGATCTGCCCAGCTTTCAAGGCATCTTCGACCTCATCGGCTAATTCATGGGTCCGGGTCATGCGCGCGGTTAAATCGGCAGAATAGCTTCGCGCGGCAGCTGGACCATTGCGTCGCGCCTCTAGTGTGGCGGCTTCAGTTGCTTCGATGATCTGGGCGGCATCGGCGCCGGCGATCTGCTCCAAGGTGCAAAACCCGACTGAGCAGGTAATATGTGCCGATGTGCCACCAATTATGATTGGTTCCGCCAGATTTGACTGCAACCCGTCAACAAGGGCCAAAATTGTATCAAGTGATGTCCGCTGAACTGCATGCAACACAATACCGAATCGATCATTATCGAGCCGCGCGACGATATCATCGCTGCGCATCGCAGCAGAGATCCGCTCTGCGCTACGCCTGAAGATTTCGGCTATTCCTGCGCTACCCCACCGGTCGGATAATTCACCAAGGTTATCTATTTCGACCATCAGACAAGCGCTAGTCTTGCCGGTCTGTGCACGGTTGGCAATAGCACGGTCGAGGGCGTCCAAAAGGGCGGGCCGTAGATGCAGGCCGGTCAACCCGTCGACTGACCCACTAATCGCAGGAAGCGAAAAGTTGCGTTGTGGCAAGGCGGCCTGTAACGCCAAAAGGGCGGGAAATGCCACCGATGCGGCAAAAAGCAGGGATTGGTCGCCCCACCAAAACGCCGCGATTGTCAGCAATGGATATACCGCCAATATCTCACCACGTGTGACCATTGCGGATAGGCCGCTTTTCATAAAACGTGCGCTGGTGCCACGTATGTTCGCCATTCTGTACCCTCTTCATCGTAAGACGGGGTGCAAGGCCCGCGTCAGGGATCAGGGCTAGGACAAACTACCAAACAGCCTATTAATGTTTGGATTTTAGTCTTTTGAATTCGCCTAAATTTACGTGGACCTAACAAGGGTTGCAAAATCAAACAGGTAAGGGTCACAAAAGATGTGACGAGTTGGCTGATATCAGTGCGCTAAATATTTTTTACTGGCGATTACGCGCGTTGGTTTCCCAGTCATCCAGCAGACGTTTGGTTGCTTGGTGTGCAGGCCATCCTGACTGCCGCACAGACCATCCGGAATGATTTCATAGGCCATTGCGCGGGCGAATGTATCGCAATCGGCCTTGGACACACGGGCCCGTCGGCGGTAAAGAAAAATATTACCCTGATCGTTCAAAAGCTTGGGCGGCATGGTCGCCAGCTTGCCGCCATGGAATAATTTGAGAAAAAGTGTCTCTAGAATATCATCTCGGTGGTTGCCCAGCGCGACGGCAGAGCAACCTTCTTCTTGCGCCACGCGGTACAGGTTGGCACGCCGTAAGTGGGAGCACAGCGCACAATAAGCCAGGTCCGGTGGCGCCTTGTCGACAACGATGGAATAGGTGCCGCGATATTCGATGAGATGCGGCACGCCCATTCGGTGCAGAAACTCGGGCAGAACAGTGGTGGGAAAATTGGGCTGCCCCTGATCAAGGTTGCAGGCCAGAATATCGACCGGCAGCAGACCGCGCCATTGCAGCTCAGTTAGGACGGCCAGCAAAGTGTAGCTGTCCTTTCTGCTTCACATACACCAGCCAGCGCGCACCACTTTCGATCATGCCGTAACGGTTCAATACCTCGCGGGTTTAGCGGATCAGGCTTTTACGCAGCCTCTTGAACTCGGTGGTCTAGGGTGCGCCTGCGAACAGTGGATCAATATCGGGCGACTTACTACTGGCCGAAGGTGACATGATCACGGTCCCTTTTGATGATCGGATGTGGCGGCTAGCCGATGACCACTTGTTGAACGGGACCTATATTAAGCGATTCGGCGTAGGCACAGGTGCTGGTCACCATCATTGAGCGTCGTTAGTCCGGAACATCATCAACGCCGCGGCCGCCCCATGGGTTGCACCGAATGACCCGCCGGGCGGCCAGCCATCCGCCTTTTAGGCCGCCATGCTTGCCTAACGCCTCCAGCGCATAAGCTGAGCAAGTCGGATCATAGCGGCAACTGTGCCCGACCCAAGGCGAAAAAACCAAGCGATAAAGCCGGACGGGCAGGGACAGAATATACGCCAGTGGGCTCATCCATGCACCTTTGCCAATGCGCGGACCAGATCGGCCTGAAGCCTGTCGAACGGCAAGGCTGCAGTCTTGTCGGGCCGACCAACCAATACGTAGTCCCATCCCGGCTGGCCCGCATCGCACAACACAAGCCGTGCAATTTCACGTAGACGGCGTTTGGCTCGGTTGCGCGCAACCGCGTTGCCCAGCTTTTTAGAACATGTAAAGCCGATCCGAAGGGCATTTGGGTCAAGCAGCTCATCCGTGTCGCGACGGCGCGCTTGCAACAAAAAACCATCCATCGCGGCGCGATTGGCGCGGGCCGCGCGCAAAAAATCAGCCCGCTTACGCAGGATAAACAGATTGGGCGTCGAGCGTGAAAAAGCCCCCGGCGACGTTACTGTCGGTGGGGGCTGTTCAACTGTCATCAGACCGGCCTTTCGGCAGGAAATTAAGCGCTAAGTTTTTTGCGCCCTTGGGCGCGGCGCGAATTCAGGATCTTGCGGCCCGCCTTGGTTGCCATGCGTGCCCGAAAGCCGTGGCGCCGCTTGCGAACCAAGTTGGAAGGCTGAAAAGTACGTTTCATCGTTTTACTCCGTCTAGATGGCCGGATGCGGTGCGACTCGCATCGACGGCCCGGATGGTTATTTCGAGATCAGGCTGATAGGCGGATGCGCGGGCGCTGTCAACAAAGGGACAGCCCGAAAGACCGATAAATGAAACATCTGTGCCCACAAAAGTTTCGATTGGTCGTTTTTTTTGACACAAATGGGCCAAAGTTCTCACAGCGCATCAAGCGGACGTGAGGGGGGTATGTAGCGACACCCTGTTAGCGCATGTTCTGGTCAAGCACACCACCACACGTGATGGGCCGTACAGAAAGAAAAGAAATGTCAGATGCAGCTACACCGCAAGGCGGCCCCTTGAGGCGCCTTGTCCCCCTGATGATCATCGCAGTCGTGGCCATCATTGGGTTTATATTCCTCAAAGATTTTCTGACGTTTGAGACGTTGCGCGACAATCGCACGGCGCTGTTGGAGTTCCGGGACGCCAATTATCTGGCCATCGTGCTGGCCTATGTCGTGACTTATATCGCGATTGTAGCCTTCTCACTGCCCGGGGCCGCAATTGCCACGCTGACCGGTGGGTTCCTGTTTGGGCTGTTTCCGGGTGCCCTATTTGTCGTGACCTCTGCCACCTTGGGCGCGATCGTGATCTTTCTGGCAGCGCGCTGGGGTCTTGGCGATCGCTTGGCGGCTAAAATGGATGGCTCATCGGGTATGGTCAAACGGATCAAGGACGGGATCAACGAAAATGAGATGTCGATGCTTTTCCTGATCCGACTGGTGCCGGTAGTGCCGTTCTTTGTGGCCAATCTGCTGCCCGCCCTCGTGGGGGTGCGCTTGGATCGCTATATACTGACTACGTTTTTCGGGATTATGCCCGGATCCATTGTCTACACATGGGTTGGGGCAGGACTGGGAGAGGTCTTTGCAAGCGGCGAGACGCCAGATTTGTCGCTGATCTTTGATCCAGTTATATTGGGGCCTATCCTAGGCTTGTGTGTATTGGCATTGCTGCCTGTCGTCCTCAAGGCCGTGCGCGGCAAGAAAGGCCTCTAACCTCATGACTAAGATCAAGACAGATATTTGCGTTATCGGCGGAGGCAGCGGCGGTTTGTCAGTTGCGGCAGGTGCGGTCCAGATGGGGGCCAAGGTCGTTCTGCTGGAAGGCCATAAGATGGGTGGCGATTGCCTGAACTATGGCTGCGTCCCGTCCAAGGCGTTGCTGGCCGCGGGTCACAAGGCCCATGCCATTGCGGTTGGTGGGTTTGGTGTCGCAGGCCATGCGTCAAAAATCGATTTCAGCGCTGCAAAGGACCATGTCCATGCCGTTATCGACACCATCGCCCCCGTCGACAGCCAAGAGCGGTTTGAGGGGTTGGGCGTTCATGTCATCCGCGAATTCGGCGCATTCATCTCAGAAACGGAAATGCGAGCAGGCGATGACCTCATTGAGGCCCGCCGGTTTGTCATCGCCACAGGTTCGGGCCCGTTTGTCCCCCCGATCCCGGGTTTGCAAACCGTGCCCTACCTAACCAATGAGACGCTGTTTGATCTACGCGAGCGGCCGGAGCATCTGATTATCATTGGCGGTGGGCCGATCGGGCTGGAAATGGCGCAGGCGCATCGTCGTCTGGGCAGCAAGGTCACGGTGCTGGAAGGTCTGAAGGCCTTGGGTAAAGATGATCCGGAAATGGCAGCTGTCATCCTGCAACGGTTGCGCGCTGAAGAGATCGAGATTGTCGAAGGCGCGAAGGTTTCTGAAGTCAAAGGCAGCGCCGGAGCTATTGAGGTTCTGACTGGAGATGGTCGCAGCTTTGCCGGTAGCCACTTGCTGATCGCTGTGGGCCGGGCTGTTAATGTTGAAAACCTCGGCCTCGACAAGGCGGGCGTCGAATTTGATCGGCGTGGCGTCAAAGTTGACGACAAACTGCGATCAACCAATCGACGTGTATATGCGGTGGGCGATGCGGCGGCCGGTCTGCAATTCACCCATGTGGCGGGATATCACGCGGGCGTCGTGATCCGCGCGTTGCTGTTTGGTCTGCCAGCCAAGGCCCGCACAGACCATATCCCTTGGGCAACCTACACTGACCCGGAATTGGCACAAGTCGGCCTAACCGAGGCGCAGGCGCTGGAGGTTCATGGCACAAAGCTGGAAGTTGTCCGCTTTCCCTACGCTGAGAATGACCGCGCAATCGCGACTGGCCAAACCGACGGCCTGATCAAAGTGATGATCGTAAGGGGCAAACCCGTGGGCGCATCGATTGCAGGTGCACAGGCCGGTGAATTGATCCAAATTTGGGCCTTGGCGATTGCCAATGGGCTAAAAATGAGCGCAATTGCTGGAATGGTGGCGCCCTATCCAACGCTTGGAGAGATTAACAAGCGCGCGGCGGGTGCCTATTTCTCTCCCAGACTGTTTGATAACTCCTGGGTCAAACGTGTTGTACGTTTGGTGCAGCGGTTTTTGCGCTAGGTTTCGACGAAATAGAGAGGCACAGGTCTTGTTCAATTCGCTCTCAGGTCGTTTCCTTTTTCTGACCATCATCTTTGTGATGTTGGCAGAGGTGCTGATCTTTGTGCCCTCGGTCGCGCGGTTCCGTGAGGACTATCTGCTAGAGCGGCTTGAACGTGCGCAGATCGCCTCACTCGCATTGTTGGCCACCGATGGGATGATCACCGATGAACTCGAGGCCGAACTGCTTTTGAATGCAGAGGTTTTGAACGTCGTGCTGCGGCGCAATGAAGTGCGTCAGCTGATCCTTTCTGGTGATGAAATGCCGATGATCAGTCGGACCTATGACCTGCGCGACGCCACTGCGATGACGTTGATCCGTGATGCGCTGGTTCGTTTGGTTGTGACTGACGATGAGGTGATCCGTGTGATAGGGGCGCCTGTTCGTGAGGCCGGGTTACAGATCGAGGTGACCATGCCGTCGGCACCTTTGCGGGCCGCGATCCTAGATTATGGGCTGAACATCCTGTTGCTGTCAGCGGTGATCTCGATTTTCACGGCTGCGCTGCTGTTCTTTGCGGTCCGCCGTCTGCTGGTGGCCCCGATAGGGCGCGTGGTTACCCATATGATTGCCTATGCCGAGGCCCCTGAGGACGCACGCCTCATCATTGTGCCACAAGCCCGCGTGACCGAATTGCGGTCCGCTGAGACGGCACTGCAATCGCTGCAAACCCAACTGACAGGTGCTCTGCGCCAGCGAGAGCGTTTGGCCCAGCTGGGTGAGGCAGTGGCCAAGATCAGCCATGATCTGCGCAACATCCTGACGGTCGCCACGCTGATGGCCGACCGGCTTGAAGGTGTTGATGATCCGACCGTTAAGCGGACTGCGCCCAAGCTGATTTCATCGCTGTCGCGCGCAGTCAGCCTATGTGAAGGAACGCTTGCCTTTGGCAAAGCCGAGGAACAGCGGCCGTCGCTTGATCGGGTCGATCTGGCGCAACTTATCGAGGATGTCGCCGAGAATGAGCGTTTGGCTGGCATGGACGCGGGCGTTCTGATCAAAACCGATGTTGAGATCGGGATTGTTGCCCGCGCCGATCCTGAACAGTTGTACCGAGTGCTAAACAATCTGGTGCGCAATGCCTGTCAGGCCATCACGGCCAGTGGCAAAGACGGATCGGTGACGATCCGGGCGGAAACAGTTGAGGATGGCTGGGCCATTCGGATCTGTGACACTGGGCCCGGCCTGCCGCCCAAAGCGGTTGAGCATCTGTTCACGCCATTTCAGGGCGGCTTTCGCAAAGGTGGGATCGGCCTAGGCTTGGCGATCGCAGCAGAGCTGATCAAGGGTCATGGTGGCCGACTGGAGCTAAGCGAAACTGGCCAAAACGGGACAACGTTTCATATCTTCCTACCGGGGGGGGGAATGGCTTAATTCTCCCTTGCACTGATCCATTCGGGCCGCTAAACCCCCACCTCACGCGCTGGTAGCTCAGTTGGATAGAGTACTTGACTACGAATCAAGGGGTCGGGGGTTCGAATCCTCCCCAGCGCACCAACAAAATCAGACACTTATTCGCCAAATTGCCGACACGCTCGTCATTGTAGTCTCTTTTTAGTCGCATGAAACTTGTTCGTGCATGGAGATGCACCGCGTGGACAGGGAATTGAAGGAACTGCAATGTGATGTGTCTAACACTGCCGTTGGGTAGCTTGGACCTGATGGTTGAAAATCCTCGTGTCGGTGGTTCGATTCCGACCTGGGTACCACTTAACTCTCTGATGTTAATGGTTGAAATTGACTTTTAGTATACTGGTTGTGCTCGTCTATTTTTGCTTGGGTGCCGTGTGGGTGCCAACAGAAAATCCGCGACCAACCTTCACCACCTTCGGAAACTTCTGATATCAGACCGTAAAACTACAAACTGGTTCTTTGAGTAAGCTTCGAATTTTCTGGGATGTTGCCATTCTGATTTTCCGAAGCTTAGACTGCTCAAGCATTCAATCGGCTCTGTTGCACAAATCCTGTGAGGGATTCATCTCGTGGATCCAGCGTGGTAGCTGTGATGCATGAGCAGACCGACACGCCCAACCTACAAGACCAGAAATTGGCCATCCTATAACGAAGCGCTCAAGCGCCGAGGCTCGCTGACGATCCGTTGGCCGATAGGCGATTGCCAGCAATCGCCGTAAGGCTGGTTCGACCCCGAGATGATCTGGCAGGCCGTGCCATCAGGCAAGCGTGGCCGCCAGCAGACTTACAGCGACGCCGCCATCCAGACATGCCTTTCC
>JBLHOS010000002.1:0-105542 GCA_047623825.1 Paracoccaceae bacterium
TGCAATCATCTAGCGGTTTGCCGATCACCCCTGAGGGGCGATTGTCCGACAGTCCCGGTGGAGATGTGCTGTTTGTGATGCCGAGCTATAATTTTCGCGCCTATGACACCGCCCAGAATGCGCGCGCGCTACGCAAAGCCGCCCGATCATACCGGTTGATCGCAGGCTTGGATACCGGCAGTTGGCTGATGGCGGCCGCAGGGTTACTGGATGGATTGCGCGCCACGATTCACTGGGATGAATTGGTATATTTTGAGGAGGCATTCGCACAAGTGACCACCGTAACCGACCGAGTTGTCGTGTCGGGCGCGCGGATCACTTGCGGTGGGGCCACGACCGCGTTTGATCTGGTCCTCGATCTAATTGGTACTGCTCACGGGCAGGCGTTGCGTCAGGATGTGGCAGCCTTGTTCATGGTGGGCGCGCGCGCCGATCCTCGGGCCGGGCAGGCTGGATCTGCGTATCATGCGACGGGGTCGGCCGTGGTGGATGCGGCCATCGGCCGGATGCGTGAGACGATTGAGACACCGCAGCCTTTGCCGGTTCTTGCCGCCGAATTGGGGCTAAGCTTGCGTGCGATGCAAAAGCTGTTTCAACGCCATTTGCGCGCGACCCCACAATCTGTGTACAAACGAATCCGCCTGCTTGAGGCGCGCCGATTTGTTGAGACGTCGCGTTATTCGGTGGCTGAGATTACCTTGCGCTGCGGTTATCATAATGGCGCCGCCATGACGCGCGCCTTTGTGGCTGAGTTCGGCCAGACACCGCGGGCGATCCGAACCGCGGTGACCATCAAGCGCGGTTCGGGATTTTAGCAGGCAGTTGGTTTAGACGGTTGGTGGACCGAACCCTCCGCCACCGGGTGTCTTCATAATGAAGACATCGCCTGCGGTCATTTGCGTTTCATCATTGCCCAGAAGCGGCTCAAGCGTTCCATCTGACCGCTGAACGCTGTTTTCGCCGGTTTTCCCCGGTGTGCCGCCTGCGGCCCCATGGGGCGGGATGATCCTGTGGGACGATAAAACCGTCACAGTAGCGGGCTCCAAAAACCGCAATTGACGCTCAATCCCGTTGCCGCCGGAATAGGCCCCAAGACCGCCAGACCCAGACCGGATCGCAAACTTCTCTACCCGGACAGGAAAGCGGCTTTCCAGAACTTCCGGGTCAGTCATACGGGTGTTTGTCATATGGCTGTGCACCGCGCTTACGCCGTCAAATCCGTCGCCTGCACCCGTGCCGCCGCAGATGGTTTCATAGTTTTGATAGGCCTCGTTGCCGTAGACGAAGTTGTTCATTGTGCCCTGGCTGCCGGCAATGACACCAAGCGCGCCATAAAGCGTATCCGCAATGGCTTGGCTAACCTCAGTATTACCTGAAATTACAGCTGCGGGTGAGGTGGGGTTGATCATCGTATGCTCAGGCACAATCATCGTCAGCGGTTTCAGACACCCCTCATTCATCGGGATATTGCTGCCCACCAAGGTCCGGAAGACGTAAAGAACAACCGCCCGGCAAATCGCCAAGGGGGCATTATAGTTGAACTCATCCTGCGCAGATGTGCCGGTGAAATCGATCAGCGCCTGACGCGCGGCTTTATCGACGGTGATGGCCACCTTGATCTGTGCGCCACTGTCCAACGGATAGGTGAATTGGCAATCATGCAGCACATCCAGAACCCGACGCACACTTTCCTCGGCGTTGTCTTGAACGTGGCGCATATAGGCGTGCACGACTTCCAGGCCGAACTGCCGGGTGATCTTGGTCAATTCACGCAAGCCTGTCGCGTTTGCTGCAACTTGTGCGGCCAGATCGGCCATGTTCTGATCGATGTTGCGGCAAGGATAACGACCAGAGGCCAAGAGCTTGCGGGCTTCGGCCTCCATCAACTGGCCTTGTTTGACCAATAGAAAATTATCGATCAGCACGCCTTCTTCCTCAATATGGCGGCTGTCGGGGGGGGCGGATCCTGGCGTTTTTCCGCCGATATCAGCGTGATGCCCGCGTGAGGCAACCGTGTAGATGATGGTTTTGCCGTCTTCGTCAAAGACGGGCGTGATCACTGTTACGTCGGGGAGATGGGTGCCGCCATTATAGGGGTTATTCATCATGTAGACGTCGCCGGGCCGGATCTGTCCGGCATTTTGGCGTAAAACAGTGCGGACGCTTTCAGACATCGATCCAAGATGGACAGGCACATGTGGGGCGTTTGCAACAAGATCACCGGCATTATCAAAGATCGCGCACGAGAAATCGTAGCGTTCCTTAATGTTCACCGAATAGGCGGTGTTGGCCAGTGTGGCGCCCATCTGCTCGGCAATCGACATGTAGAGGTTGTTGAACACTTCCAACATGACCGGGTCAACCGATGTGCCGATCGCCTCTCGCCGCTCCAGCGGCACAATCCGCCGCAAGACCAGATTGCCGCCAGTCACACATTCTGCTTGCCAGCCCGCTTCAAGAATGTTTGTGCCGGTAGGCTCTGTCAGAATGGCCGGGCCAGTTACGGTCTGACCGCACCCGATCTGAGCCCGGTCAACCAAAGGCACCTCTTTCCATTCCCCGTCTGAGAACATTTGCCCGGTATGCGCGCGACTGACTTGTGCAGTTGTGTCTTGCAGCGTCACGGCCTCACCGGTGGCACCGATCGCTTCAGCGATCAAAATATCAATGATGAGTTGCTGGTATTCAGGAACAAAGCCAAAGCGTTGGCTATGGGCGAGCTCAAACGCATGGGCCATGTCACTTGGGGTGCCAAATGGCACTTCTAGCGTTTGATGGGCGCCGTCGGTGCGAATATGGGCCGATGTAACGGTTGAGATACGCGCAGCCTCAATACCTTGGCCACTGACCTCTGCGGCCACATCTGCGGTGAGCTTATCAAGGACTGTTTGCGCGTCTTTCACAGCCGAAATCGGTTGGCCAAACTGATATTCCCGAATGGCGCGCACATCGGCCAGACCCATGCCGAAGGCCGATAGAACGCCGGCAAACGGGTGGATAAAGATGCTTTCCATTCCAAGCGCATCAGCGACAAGGCAGGCATGCTGACCACCGGCACCACCAAAACAGTTCATGGTATATTTGGTCACGTCATAGCCGCGCTGCACGCTGATTTTCTTGATCGCGTTGGCCATATTTTCAACGGCGATCCGTAAGAAGCCTTCGGCGACTTCCTCCATCGATTTGCCGCCGCCGATTTCAGCCGTCAGAACCGCAAATTTCTGGCGCACGACGTCTGCATCCAACCGCTCATCTGCATGTGGACCAAAGACTGCGGGAAACTGGTCTGGCTGAAGTTTACCCAGCAAGACATTACAATCTGTCACGGTCAGGGGGCCGCCACGGCGATAAGCTGCCGGTCCGGGATTTGCACCCGCACTTTGCGGGCCAACCTGCATGCGCCCGTCACTGTAGCTAAGGATTGAGCCGCCACCAGCTGCAACCGTGTGGATCGACATCATCGGCGCGCGCATTCGCACGCCTGCGACTTCGGTCTCGAACGAGCGTTCAAACTCACCTGCATAATGGCAGACATCTGTGGACGTGCCGCCCATATCAAAGCCGATCAGCTTATCAAAGCCATGCTCTGCTGCTGTGCGGACCATGCCCACGACGCCGCCCGCTGGGCCTGACAAAATCGCGTCCTTGCCCTGAAATAGGCGCGCATCGGTCAGCCCGCCATTCGATTGCATGAACATGAGACTGTCACAACCGCCCTCCTCAGCATTCAGCGCCTCGGCGACCTGTTCAACATAGCGCCGTAAAATGGGGGAGAGGTAGGCGTCGACCACTGCCGTATCGCCGCGCGAGACCAACTTGATCAGTGGGCTGGCCTGATGGCTAAGAGAAATCTGGGTAAACCCGATTGTCTGCGCCAAAGCACCCAATTGCACCTCATGGTCATGAAACTGGTAACCATGCATCAAAGCAATCGCGACGGATCTGTAGCCTTGGGCAAAGGCACGACCAAGATCCTTTGCCGCCAGATCCAGATCAAGGGGCGTGATAACCTCACCTGTCGCAGAGACGCGTTCGTCAACTTCAACTGCCTCTTCATACAGCAGTTCGGGCAGGGTGATTTCCAGGTCAAACAAGTCGGGACGGTTTTGGTAGCCAATCCGCAGCAGATCGCCCAAACCCTTTGTAATAAGGAGCAGGGTACGATGGCCCTTACGCTCCAACAGGGCGTTTGTGGCAACGGTAGTCCCCATTTTGACAGCGGATATCTGACCTGTCGGGATCGGCTGATCAGCGTCCAAACCTAACAGTAAGCGGATGCCGTACACGGCTGCATCTGGATAAACTTCGGGGTTTTCAGACAACAGTTTATGGGTCTTTAGCTGGCCGTCGGGCTGGCGCGCAACGATGTCGGTAAAGGTGCCGCCACGGTCCACCCAGAACTGCCATTTGGTGTCAGAGGCATTTTCCATTGTCTTAATTCCCGAATCAATGTTCTTATTGCTTTATGAATATAACGCTGGCAATTTGTCAACGTAATGAAAATGAATGGATTCGGAGAAATCTGATTTGCACGGGAGCTACACTATGAAACTTGCCTTGATCTGCGCGACGGCCGTTGCGTTTGCATCGTCTGCCACTGCCCAAAGCTGGGACATGCCGACACCTTATGGTGATACGACATTCCACACCCAAAACATCATCCAATTTGCCGATGACGTGCGCGCCGCCACCGATGGCACGCTGGATATAACGATCCATTCCGCCGGATCGCTGTTCCCACATGCAGAGATCAAGGGCGCTGTCCGCTCGCGCCAAGTGCCAATTGGTGAGTTCTTCTTGTCGCGTCTATCCAATGAAGATCTGGCCTACGGTCTGGACAGTCAGCCGTTTGTCGCCACTAGCTATGATGATGCGCAGCGTCTTTGGTCCGCCCAAGAGCCAGTGATTGAGGCGCTTTTGGCAGAGCAGGGGCTGATGCCGTTGTTCTCTGTGCCATGGCCCGCACAAGGCCTTTATACCAATGGTGAGATCGCGACTGTCGCTGATCTGAACGGACTGCGTTTTCGGGCGTACAATGCCGCATTAGAGGAGTTTGCAACCCTTGCCGGCGCTGCACCGGTTCAGGTCGAAGCGTCTGACATCCCACAAGCGTTCGCAACCGGTCAGGTTGCTGCAATGATTACATCCCCATCGACCGGTGTGAATTCCACTGCGTGGGATTTCGTCACACATTACACGCCGATTAACGCGTGGGTTCCAAAGAACATCGTCGTCGTGAACATCCGGATGTTTGAAGGTCTTGATGCGGATACTCAGGCTGCCGTTCTGGCCGCCGCCCAAGTCGCAGAGCAGCGTGGCTGGGACATGTCTGCAGCCGAAGCCGATAGCAAAACCGCCGAGCTGGCCGAAAATGGCATCGTCGTTTATGAGCCAAGCGCAGAGCTGGTTTCTGGTCTACAAGATATCGGCGCACAGATGCTTGTGAACTGGCAGGCGAGCGCCTCCCCAAGTGCTTTGGCGATCCTAAACGCTTATAGCAACTAAGAAAAACCTCAGAGGGGACCGGCAGCAGATGATGTTGCCGGTCTTTCTATTTCGATCAGAAGGACGATGAAATGGGCCGTGCCTTGGACAGAATTTATACGATTGCGGGGGCAATCTCTGGTTGTTTGATCTTGTTTATCTGTCTGTTGATTAGTGCCCAGATCCTACTGAATGGGGTGGGGCGAATCGCACCGGGCTTATTGCCATCAACCATTCCGTCCTATGCAGATTTCTCGGGTTTCATGTTGGCTGGGGCAACGTTTCTGGCGATGGCCTATACCTTGCGCAGCGGTGGGCACATCCGGGTCAATCTGATGATCCAACGGTTGCCCAAAAACAGGCAGCTCGTCTTTGAGGCGGCAGCGTTGCTGTTTGCGATCGCCATCAGCGGATACGCGTTATGGTTCATGTGCAGTTTGGTCGGCGAAAGTTTGCATTACGGTGATGTCTCAAATGGGATTGTGCCGGTGGCCCTTTGGATTCCGCAAACTGTTGCGTCCGTCGGACTTGGGTTGCTGTTCATTGCGATCATCCAGACATTTGTCGAATTGATCCGCACTGGCCGGCCAGTTTTGTCCACTCCAGATGAGGTCTAAGTGATGTCAGATCCAATGATCGCTTTAACGCTTTTGGTTGTTCTGATTGGCCTGCTTGCCGCCGGTGTCTGGGTGGCAATAGCGCTGACTGCCATTGGCCTTGTTGGGTTGGTGTTCTTTTCAAACGCGCCGGCTGGCCTGATCCTTGCGACGACGTTTTGGGGGCATTCGCACAGTTGGGCGTTGACGGCATTGCCGCTGTTTATCTTGATGGGGGAGATCCTCCTGCGGTCTCGGCTTAGCAACGATATGTTCACCGGGTTAGTACCATGGCTCAGCCGCGCACCGGGGCGTCTGTTGCATGTAAACGTCTTTGGCTGTGCGATTTTTGCGGCAGTCTCAGGCTCTTCGGCGGCGACTGCGGCCACGATCGGGCGCATGTCGGTCCCAGAGCTGACCAAACGTGGCTATCCCGAAAGCTTGATCCTGGGCACGCTTGCGGGATCTGCAACGCTTGGGCTGTTGATCCCGCCGTCGATCATTCTGATCGTCTACGGTGTGGCAACGGAACAATCGATTGCTCGTCTGTTTGTGGCTGGCATCTTGCCGGGTGTGATGTTGATCGCACTTTTTGCGGGATATGTGGCGCTTCGCGCTTGGATGAACCCCGAGCTTATTCCGCCAATGGACCGGACGTATACGCTGCGGGAAAAATTTGCAGCCTCCCGAAATTTGATCCCTGTTGGATTACTGATTGTTGGGGTCATCGGCTCAATCTATGGTGGGTTGGCGTCCCCGACTGATGCCGCGGCCTTGGGTGTCGTGCTGGCCACAATCTTGGCTTGGCTTTCAGGCTCATTCAGTTGGAGGTTGTTTGGTGAAGCGGTGATGTCAGCAACCCGGACATCGTGCATGATTGCGTTCATCTTGCTTGGCGCTGCGTTTTTGTCGGTCTCGATGGGCTTTACTGGTTTGCCCAGAAACCTTGCCGCCTGGATTTCTGATATGAACCTTTCAGCCACAACCTTGCTGATTGCATTGACGCTGTTCTTTGTGGTGCTTGGATGCTTTCTCGATGGGATCTCAGTAGTAGTTTTGACCACATCGATCATTATGCCGATGGTCACAGCGGTTGGTATCGACCCGCTATGGTTCGGCATCTACCTTGTGATCGTCGTCGAGATGAGCCAGATCACCCCACCTGTAGGCTTCAACTTGTTTGTCATTCAAGGCTTGACCAATATCAATATCTTACGGATCGCCAAGGCTGCATTCCCGTTTTTCTTGTTGCTATTGTTGGGCGTTGTGTTGATCACAATATTTCCGCAAATCGTCACGGTTCTGCCGGATATGATGGGCAATTAAAGTGAGGCCGCGGCCCGGCTAGCCTGATCATACTGACCAGACAGCGCGCGCAGGCTGGTGGCGATATCGCGCAATTCGTCGCCCGTCATGTCCAGACGAGCCAACCCATCCAGAAAACATCTCTCGCGCACGACGCGGTAGCTTTCACACAGCTGTTCGCCCGTGGGTGAGGTTCTGTAAAATACCTCTTTGCCGCGCTTTTCCGACGTCAGCAGTTGCATTTTCAACAATTTTCGCAACGCGTAATTGACCGTGTGGGTGTCTTCGATGTTCAGCAAGAAGCTGATGTCAGTCAGCCGTTTGTCGCGGCCACGATGGTTTGTGTTGTGCAAAACCAAAATCTCAAGCGGGGTCAGATCGGTGTTGCCTGCCGCCGACATGCAGCGCGTCATCCAACGCGAAAAGGCGTTGTAGGCGATAATCATGCCATATTCGACCTCAGATGCCTCCCAGCCATCGCCTTCGGCAAGATGCCGCGAAGATACGATCCGGCGTTTGGGGTTTGGGGTATCGGACATTGTGGGATCACCTTGTTAAAACGCTGACATATAGCATGCAAAAATTAGACATATGATGCCATCATAGAAAATGAAATGCCTGCAAAGTGTCAAAATAGATATCACCCGCTAAGCCGTATTCAGCATCTCAACGCAGACGATGGCAGCCTTTGTATTTTATAGCCGCCATGACCGCGTTTTGCGGATCGCCCTGTCCATAACCGCGGCAAGATAGAGGTAATATCGCTGCACCAGACGTGGCCTAGGCACATAATGGGTGGGTTTTGGGCGGATCTGGATGGCTAGGGTGCGGTTGGGGGCCATATGCCTCATGTCTTTAGCCTAGCATTGCGGGGGAGTGGATCAACCTTGCGCGGCCTTGCCACCACATAGGGCTCAACCTCCACGTATTACCAAAAAAGTTGCGTCTCAGGGTCGTGTGTATATCCTGTCGTCATCCGTGGATACATCTTGGAACGCGCCATATTTTTTCTGGACGACGTCTGTAGGCTTAGGTGTCTTTGGTCGGGCGCGTGTCGGGAAGGCTGATCTGGGCTACCTGCTGTGCGATCGGATCGACCGACAGCGGGTGCATCTCATTGCTGTGGGACTCAGGGTCACCAATTGGTTGCCAATTACCACCAAGGTAGATCTCTAGCCCCGAAAACTTGGCTTTATAGCCCATCTTGGCACTGCCCGGGACCCAATAACCCAGATAGACGTAGGGAAGTCCGGCCTCGCGCGCGATCTCAATATGATCAAGGATGACATAGGTGCCGAGTGATGTGCGGGCCCGTTCCGGCGCATAAAAAGAATAGACTAGGCTAAGCCCGTCATCGAGGACATCTGTCAGACAGACAGCTGCGAGTGGATCCTCACCGTTGCGATCACGGTATTCGACGACTCGCGACCGAACCGGCGTTTCCTCAATCATTGCAGCGAACTCAAAGACATCCATATCGGCCATGCCGCCGTCGGCGTGGCGCGTGTCCAGATAGTCTCGAAACAGGGCATATTGTTCTTCGGTAGCCCAAGGAGAGCGCGCCTCACGGACCAAGGCCTTATTGCGCGCAATTACACGGCGTTGGCTTTTTGTGGGGTGAAAGTTCGCAACATTGACCCGCGCCGACAAGCAGGCAGAACAATCAGCGCAGGACGGACGGTAAAGCACGTTCTGAGACCGTCGGAACCCTTGCTTGGAGAGAGTGTCGTTCAACGTAGTGGCGTGTTCGCCCTGCAATGCGGTGAAAAGTTTACGCTCCTTACGTCCTTCTAGATAGGGACAGGCCTGCGGGGCCGTCACATAAAATTGAGGAGCGAGAGGAAGCGAATGGCGCATGGGGAACCTTCGATTGTTGCCAACAAAGGGTGCACCAAGCCCCAAGGCAGGGCAACCATTTTCACAGACTGTTAAGGCTGTTTCGACCGACGTGATTAACGCGGTCGGTTAATGGCGGCAGATCCGATCAATAGATCGTGCAGGCCCTGATGCCGATCACCAACCACAATTAGCACGGCTGAGATCAGCTGTGGTAACGCGAAGGCAGAACATACCAGATAGGCGCCGGTATGTATCATCGCCTCTGAACTGCTCAGGCGTGCGCCGGTTGGCCCGCGCAATTGCAGATGCATCAGACGCATCCCCAGTGTCGCGGATCCGCCCGCAATGGTGAGCGTTCGGTACGTAAAACTGATCGCCAGATAGAGCAGTGGCCAAATAAAGAAGAGTGCACCAATTGTCAAAAGTGCCAGCAGAATCGAGAGGGCTGAGATAAGCACAACATCAATAATCCAGGCCATAAACCGTTTGGCGGGCACGCCATCATAAAAGACGGACTGGTGATAGGGGTCGGGAAGGGTGGAGGACATAAGAAAGCTCATCGATTGTAGTGCAGCTGGAACGGGCACGCCAAGGTCGGCGCGCCCGCAAGGGTGATTTAGGCGTCCACAGGCTCTTTTGGCGCCTGAGTTGAGCCGTTTTGGGCGCGGTCGTCCATGAATTGGTCGAACTCGGCCTTGTCCTTGGCATCGCGCAAACGCTGTAGGAAACTTTCAAACGCAGTTTGTTCGTCTTCCAAGCGGCGTAGCATGTCGGCCTTGTAGCTGTCGAAGGCCGCATTGCCTGTACTGCGAAAATTGGTGTTATGTCCGCTGCGACGCGAACTACAAGACGATTTGAACATGTTTTTGCTCCAGATCATATAGAACAGGAAGGCCAGACCAACTGGCCAGAATAGGATGAAACCCAGGATCATGGCGGCGATCCAGGCGCCTTTTCCTTTGTTGTCGAGCCAGGCTTCGGCCCGATTGAACCAAGACTGAGCTGTATCGGCGGTGGCGACGGTGTTCATGTAAGGTGCTCCTTTTCACGGGGTTAATGTAAATGTTAATCACATTAACTCATATGGGGAGAGTCAGACTGACTGCAAGAGGGTGCACGAAGAAAGTTAAGCCGATTTACATCTATTTCGATTGACGTCCACTGTCGGTGCAAATGCCTAGGGTCAGGCGCCGCGCCAGATCCAGCCGCCACCAAAGATGCGCGTGCTGTCGGTGTCATAGAACACGCATGCTTGGCCCGGGCTGACGCCGTCTTCTGGTGTCAGCAGTTCAATCGTGGCCTCGGTTGCAGAAATCGGGCGTAAGATCGCTTCGCGCGGTGGGCGGGTTGAGCGGATCTTGACCGCAATATGCCATTCGGGTTTCGACATCATTGGTACATCGCCCAGCCAGTTGATTTCGCGCACAGGAACGGTTCGGGTCGACAGAGCCTCACGTGGGCCAACGATGACATGGCGCGCATCGGGGTCCAGCTTGATCACATAAAGCGGATCGCCCAAACCGCCGATCCCCAGACCGCGGCGCTGACCGATAGTATAGTGGATCACGCCGCGATGTTGGGCCAGCACGGTGCCATCCTGATCAACAATATCGCCGGGCTCTGCCGCACCGGGGCGCAGTTTTTCGATCACGCTGGCATAATCGCCATTCGGCACAAAACAAATGTCTTGGCTGTCGGGTTTGTCGGCCACGCGCAGCCCATATTTTGCAGCTAGCGCGCGGGTCGCGTCTTTGGACGGCAAGTGACCCAACGGGAAGCGCAGGAAATCAAGTTGATCTTGCTTGGTCGAGAACAAGAAATAGGACTGATCGCGGGCAGCGTCGGTGGCGCAATGCAACTCAGCCTTCGTTTGGCCCATCTTGCGCTGAATATAATGACCGGTAGCCATGCAATCGGCATCCAGGTCCTTGGCGGTCTCCAGCAGATCCTTGAATTTGACCCGCTCATTGCAACGGATGCACGGCACCGGCGTTGCACCTGCAAGGTAGCTGTCGGCAAACTCGTTGATCACAGCGTCGCGGAACGTGTTCTCATAATCCAAGACGTAGTGAGGAAAGCCCATATCTTCGGCCACGCGTCGCGCATCGTGTATATCGAGGCCAGCGCAACACGCACCTTTTTTGGCTAGTGCTGCCCCATGATCATACAGCTGCAAGGTCACGCCGATGACGTCGTAACCTTCTTCGGCCAGCTGTGCGGCCACCACCGAGCTGTCGACGCCACCAGACATCGCGACAACGACCCGCGTGTCAGACGGTGGTTTGGCAAAGCCAAGCGAATTGAGTGGATGGGGCGGGTGATCGAGGGCCATAAAAAATGCTCCGAGGAAGTATCATTCCCAATATAGGAAAATGCTTCGTATCCTCAAGGTGGAAGGTTACGCCTCCTTAAGCAGTATTGCCCATGGTGCGCTGAATTGGTGAAAGGAGAGGGACATCATGTTTATCAAACGTATTAAGGGCCCCCATACAATTCGTTTACCTAACGGGTCAACGATGACGAGGGCCGATCTGCCTAACCCATACACCCGAAGATGGGTCGCCAGTCGCAAGGCCGCCATCGTGCGTGCGGTCGAGTATGGGTTGATCGACACCCGCGAAGCATTGGAAACATACGGACTTTCCGACGAAGAGCTAACGTCTTGGAAGGAGGCCGTATCCCATCATGGGGAGGCGGCATTGAAAGCAACAGCAGTTCAGAAATACAGAACCTGACGTCTATATGGTACAGTTTTGCGCAGAGGCGATTTTTGGTATGTCTAAAAAGGTAACTTGTAATTAACCTTTTTTGGTCAGGTTAGCGTTAACACTGGGTCAAAATCGGAGAGAATTAGATGCGTGTCTTGTTAGTTGAAGACGATCCAACAACGTCAAAGAGTATCGAAATGATGCTAAGTCATGCCAACCTGAACGTCTATTCGACTGATTTGGGCGAAGAGGGCGTGGATCTGGCGAAGCTCTATGACTACGACTTGATTCTTTTGGATCTTAATTTGCCTGACATGACTGGGCACGAGGTGCTGCGTCAATTGCGTCTGGCACGCGTAGACACGCCAATCCTGATACTTTCAGGCGAAGGTGATACCGACAGCAAACTGAAGGGCTTTGGTTTTGGGGCTGATGACTATCTGACCAAGCCTTTTCACCGTGAAGAGCTGGTCGCGCGAATCCATGCGATTATCCGACGCTCTAAGGGCCATGCCCAATCGATCATTCGAACTGGTCAGGTCGCGGTAAATCTGGATGCCAAAACCGTCGAAGTCGATGGTCGCTCGGTTCATTTGACTGGCAAAGAATATCAGATGCTCGAATTGCTCTCTTTGCGTAAAGGCACAACCCTGACCAAAGAGATGTTCTTGAACCATCTTTATGGTGGAATGGATGAGCCTGAATTGAAGATCATCGATGTTTTCATCTGCAAATTGCGCAAGAAATTGTCGCAAGCAACAGGCGGAGAGAACAATATCGAAACGGTCTGGGGGCGGGGTTATGTCTTGCGTGATCCCCAGCCAGCGATCGAAACTGTTGGCATTGCAGCCTCCGCCTAAGCTTACTTACTGGACCTGACACCTGCGGCCCCATAACAATGGAACCGCGGCGGTGATCGGAGAACGTGAGAATGGCGAAAGCTGGCCAACCGACAGAGACTTCAGATATTTCTGACGAAGTGACAGCGCGGCGCCGTTTGGCCGCGCTGGCCGCGCTGTTGGCTGGGGCCAATACGGCCTATCACGGTGCAGATGCGCCAGAGATAGATGATGCGCAATATGACGATCTTAAGCGTGAGAACGCGGAGCTTGAGGCTAAATTTCCTCATCTTAAACGCACTGATAGCCCATCAGATCAGGTTGGTTCAGCCCCATCAGACGGCTTTAGCAAGATCACGCATGCGCAGCGGATGCTGTCGTTAGGCAATGCGTTTGACCGCGAAGATGTGGCTGAGTTTGTAAATTTCATTCGCAAATACCTCGGCTACGACGAACACGTGATGATTGGCTTCACGGCAGAACCGAAAATAGACGGTCTATCGCTATCATTGCGCTATGAGGACGGTGTTTTGGTGCAAGCCGCCACCCGGGGCGACGGCGCTGTTGGGGAGAATGTTACTGCCAACGCGCGTACTATCAGCGATATTCCTCAGACCCTGATTGGTGCACCAAAAGTCCTGGAGGTCCGTGGGGAGGTCTACATGTCCCATCAGGATTTCGCTGAACTCAACAACCGGCAACTGACTGGGGGAGCCAATGCGTTCGCTAATCCGCGAAATGCGGCGGCGGGTTCGCTGCGCCAACTTGATCCAAGCATCACCAAATCACGACCTCTAAGGTTTTTCGCGTACGCATGGGGTGAGGTGTCTGAACCGCTTGCTGAGACACAATTTGGTGCGATCAAGCGGCTGTCAGATCTGGGGTTCTCGACCAATCCGTTGACCAAACAGCTCAAATCCATTGATGACCTCTTGGTTCATTATGGGCTAATTGAAAAAAACCGCGCGGATCTTGGCTATGATATCGATGGAGTTGTCTATAAATTGGACGACTTGGCACTTCAGCGTCGCCTTGGAATGCGCTCAACCACGCCGCGTTGGGCGATCGCGCATAAATTTCCCGCCGAATTGGCTTGGACCCGGATTGAGGCCATCGATATTCAGGTCGGCAGAACTGGTGCGCTTAGCCCGGTTGCGCGTCTGCAGCCAGTAACTGTTGGCGGCGTCGTCGTTTCAAATGCGACGCTGCATAATGAGGATTATATTGCAGGACACGGCGCCAAAGGCGTGCTGATCCGCGATGGCCGCGATATCCGGGTCAGTGATTTTGTGCAGGTTTACCGCGCGGGTGATGTGATCCCAAAGATTGCGGATGTTGATCTCAGCAAACGGCCCGCGGATGCGACCCGATTTGTATTTCCTGAGATGTGCCCTGAATGCCAATCGGCGGCTATTCGCGAACTGGGCGACGCGGTCCGCCGCTGCACTGGTGGGATGATCTGTCCGGCACAGGCCGTCGAAAAATTAAAGCATTTCGTCTCTCGGGCTGCATTTGACATTGAGGGGCTAGGTGCCAAACAAGTTGAACAGTTTCAACACGACGGCTGGATTTCTGAACCTGCCGACATCTTCACTTTGCAGGCGCGCTACGGTTCTGGCTTGCGACAGCTTAAGAACCGCGAAGGCTGGGGCGATAAATCTGCCGTCGGGCTTTTTGCGGCAATTGAGGAAAAACGCACCATCCCGCTGTCTCGATTGATTTTTGGACTGGGCATTCGTCATGTGGGCGAAGCCGGGTCCAACCTGCTGGCGCAATATTATGGCGATTGGCAAAGTTTTGAAGTCGCGATGACGTCCGCCATAATTGGCAAGGGAGACGCATGGGACGACTTGTTGTCGATCGACGGCGTCGGTGCAGTTATGGCTGGGTCATTGTTGCACAGTTTTCAGCAGGAGCGAGAGCGCGCATCGATTGATAGGTTGGTCATGCAGCTAAATGTCCAACGCGCAGTTCCGCGCGATACCGGCGACAGTCCAGTTGTTGGCAAAACTGTTGTGTTTACCGGCACGCTGGAGCGGATGACGCGCGCTGAGGCAAAGGCACGCGCGGAAGCGAGGGGCGCAAAGGTCGCAGGCTCAGTCTCTGCCAAAACCGACATTTTGGTCGCAGGGCCGGGGGCTGGGTCAAAAGCCAAGAAGGCCGCTGATCTGGGCGTTGAGACGATGGATGAAGATGCTTGGCTAGACCTGATCGGTGAGGCCTGAACCATGAGCGGTCGCCCAGAAATACTGTTCCCGTTATTTGCGGAATTGACGGCCTTAGATGGGATCGGGCCAAAGACTGCCAAAAACTATGCCGGATTGCATGTGCTGACGCCCAAAGATCTGCTTTTGACCCTGCCGATTAGTGGAACCGATCGCACCAAACGCGCCTCAATACGCAATGTTGTGGCGCCGGGGGTGGCGACTGTTGAGGTTACGATCGGCCAGCATCATGCACCATCTGGCCGTGGGCGTCCGTACCGAGTTGAGGTTGAGGACGCAGAAACCAGCTTTTATCTGGTGTTTTTTCATGCGGATGATCGATATCTGACCAAGGCCCTACCGACCGGTTCGCGGCGCGTTGTTTCAGGTAAATTAGAGCTGTTTGATGGGGTCGCCCAGATGGTGCACCCCGATCACATCTTGCCCATTGAGGACGCTGACAGCATCCCGGAGTTCGAACCGATTTATCCGCTGTCCGCCGGTATCACTCAAAAAGGTATCGCAAAATCTATCAAATCAGCCTTGCCACGCGCGCCTTATCTGGGTGAATGGATTAATCTGGAACTGATAAAGCGGGAGGATTGGCCAGCGTGGCCAGAGGCATTGGCGCAAGTCCACAATCCAACCGACGCGCGCGTGCTGTCGCGCGATCATCCGGCCCGCGTGCGTCTAGCCTATGATGAGCTTTTCGCCCACCAATTGACCCTCGCGTTGGCGCGTAACTCTCAACGCAAGTCCAAGGGGGTCTCGTCGGTCGGTACGGGTCAGTTGCGGCGCAAAGTGTTGGATGTTTTGCCGTACAAACCGACCGGCGCACAAGATCGTGCAGTGGCTGAGATTGCCGAAGATCTGTCCAGCGAATTTCGGATGAACCGCTTGCTGCAAGGTGATGTCGGGGCTGGAAAAACCTTGGTCGCATTGATGGCGCTTTTGATTGTGGTTGAGGCAGGAGGGCAGGGCGTGATGATGGCCCCGACCAGTATTTTGGCGGCTCAACATCTCGAAAGTTTGACACCGTTAGCTGAGGCGGCCGGTGTCGTCGTTGAAATTTTGACAGGGCAGGACCGTGGTCGTGAGCGGGCAGCCAAGCTAAAGGCGCTGGCAGACGGCAAAATCCAGATCTTGGTTGGTACTCATGCGGTGTTCCAAAAAGATGTGGTGTTTTGTGATCTGCGTCTTGCGATTGTGGATGAACAACATCGGTTTGGGGTCCATCAACGCGTGGAATTGGGCCAAAAGGGCCGCGCGGCTGATATTTTGGTGATGACAGCAACGCCGATCCCACGGACGCTGTCGCTGGCCTCTTACGGCGACATGGATCTCAGCACGCTTGATGAAAAGCCACCTGGGCGAACCCCTGTCAAAACTGCGCTAGTGAATATGGACCGCGTTGCTGACGTTGTCAGCCACCTGAAAGAGGCCTTGGCTGAAGGGCGACAAGCCTATTGGGTTTGCCCACTGGTCGGCGAAAGCGAAGTTGTGGCAATGACGGCCGCTGAGGAGCGGTTCAAGCGTTTGCGCACCGAGTTGGGTGAGGGCGTTGTCGGGCTGGTTCACGGCCAAATGCCACCCGCCGAAAAGACCCAGGCCATGGCCGATTTCAACGCAGGCACCACCCGCGTTTTGGTCGCCACGACGGTGATTGAGGTTGGCGTTGATGTTCCCAATGCCTCAATTATGGTGATTGAGCAGGCCGAAAGTTATGGCCTGTCGCAACTGCACCAATTGCGCGGCAGGGTTGGGCGCGGAACCGCGGCATCGACCTGCCTGCTGTTGTATCGCGCACCGTTGGGGGAAACCGCACGGCGCCGGTTGCAGATCCTGCGAGAGACCGAAGATGGGTTTCGTATTGCAGAAGAAGACCTGTCGATCCGGGGCGCCGGTGATTTAATTGGGACTGCACAATCTGGATTACCCCGATTCCGCATTGCAGATCTGGAAACTCAGGCCGGCCTGATGGAAGTGGCGCAAAAAGATGCTCGTGCACTGCTGACGATCGATCCGACGATGACGAGTCCGCGCGGGCAATCAGCAAAGGTGTTGCTTTGGTTAATGGAGCAAGAAAAGGCAATCCGTTTAATTTCAGTAGGTTAACGTCTATTAACCCGTTTTGTTCACTAATGTTCCTAAAAAGTTCTTTACAAATTGAGCTATAAATGAGAACAAAAGGCCAACATAAGACAAATAGCCCTCTGAATAAGCACAGGAGACCGACCATGTTCTCTCAGATCAAATCCATTCTGACCCAATCGCGTGACACTCTGCTGTACGATTTTGGCGGCATCCTGGTTCTTAGCGCATTCACTGTTGGCTTGCTGCATTTGCCCAACACGATCTGATACTGCCCGCGGTCTGCCTCGGACCTTATATTTTTGCATTCGGTCTGTCCCCAACCGACCGTTTGTAGTGCGTAGTGCGACTGCCTCTGCATTACGCTGGTCCGGCCTAAAAACAGACACGCTTCCTCGCCGCCGCCTCCTGCCCCGGAGTGCGGCGGCTTTTTTTGTGAAATGATAAGTTAGGCGCAGGCGGCTTTTTGGGCCTGTTCCATCGCTTGGGACGTCGCCTCCAGACACAGCAAGATCGAGGCATGGCGATTTTTATAATCACGCGCCGGGATCAAAACTTCTAACCCTTCGAAGGGCGCATCAGGCACTGGTCCGTCTAATTTCAGCATCGCCTTAAGCTGATCTCGTGCGGTGTCAATTTCCTGACTAGTCCGCCCGAGCATGACACGGCCTGCAACCGATGCGGCAGCCTGACCCAAAGCGCAGGCTTTAACGTCTTGAGCAAAGCGGCTGATCTTGCCATCCTCAATATCCAGATCAACCGTAACGGTTGACCCGCATAGAGGTGCGCGTTGTTTGACACTGACCAACGGGTTGTCCAAACGCGTGTCGTTCGTTATCTCAGCGGCCAACGCCAAAATGCGCTGTGAATAAAGTTTGATTAGGTCTGCATCGCTCGACATGGCTTTTCCCTTAACCGTCTTCGTTATAGGTAGCGTTCGAAACTGGTATTGCAAAGGGGGCGCGTGATGTCCTTCGATCCAAAAAGCTTAACCTACAACGCTGACGGCTTGTTGCCTGTAATCGCGCAGGACGCGCGCACCGCCGAGGTCTTAATGTTGGCCTGGATGAACGCAGATGCCGTCGCGAAAACGCTTGAAACCGGCATGGTGACCTATTGGTCGCGAAGCCGTCAGGCATTTTGGGTCAAGGGTGAGACAAGCGGTCATCTGCAAGAGCTGGTTGAGATGCGTGTCGATTGTGACCGCGATTGCCTGTTGGTGCGGGTTAATCAGACTGGTCCGGCCTGCCATACCAATCGACGGGTGTGTTTCTACACTGCTATCCGGGACGGTGAGGAAGTTGAGCTGATGGCGCCAGAGGCGTAGATCATAGAGCCAATAATCCCCGGATCTGCGAAGGCTCCAACCCCTGATCACGATAGGTGTGCAACGCACGTGCATCGTCACGTTTTGCCAACCGCTTTCCAGCCTCATCTGTTATCAGATGATGATGCAGGTAAATTGGCGTAGGCAGGCCCAACAATGCCTGCAACAGGACGTGGATCTGCGTCGCCTCAATCAGGTCCGCGCCGCGCACGACATGGGTGATTGATTGGGCTGCATCGTCGAGTGTGACCGCCAGATGGTAGGCGGCGGTGCCAACTAATCTGCGGGCCAACACAACATCACCAACCATGTTGAGCAGAATATCGGGGGCCAGATGGACCGTACCCGGAACCATTGCGCCAATATCGGTCCAATTCAGCGATCCGACATCCGCGATACTGGCTATCGCCTTGGCCATATTCAGTCGAAGCGCATCCCCCGGGCGCCGATCCTTAAACGCCCGGTGGCGACAGGTGCCGGGATAGACAATCCCATCGGGTCCGGTCAGGGGCGTTTCACCCTGCGGCGCACTGGCCGCGGCTCGGATATCACTACGGTTGCAGGCGCACGGATACAGCAACTCTGCGGCACCCAACTGATCAAGCGCCACATCATAGCTGCCCAGATGGTCTGATTGGCGACGGGCAGGTGCCGGCCATGTCACGCCAAGCCAGTGTAGATCGTCATAGATCTGGGTTTCCCACTCGGGCTTGCAGCGCGCAAAATCTGTGTCCTCAATCCTAAGTAGGAAGGTGCCACCAGCAGTTTGCGCGAAATCAAATGCAGTCAACGCGGAATAGGCATGCCCTAAATGCAGCGGGCCGGTTGGGGACGGTGCAAATCTGGTACGAACCATCACGTTTTTTCTAGGATATACACGGTAGAGTTAATGTTGATCCCCGGCAGATGTGGGCCGTTTTCTTCGTATAATGTACGCACAAGGCCACTACCGCGATGGGCCGCCAGACGCTCTGGAAACTCAGGAATTTTCAGCGTGTGATCATTGAACGAAAACACAACCTTGCCGCCGGTTGCCAACAACCCGATTGCCACATCAAGCAAACTGGCAGGTGCGGCCCCTGTGCCGATCACACCAACAGCTGCGATAACATCATAGTCGCCCGGTGTAATATCAGGCGGTGACCCGGCTGTGCTGGCGAAAAGCGTTCGGTAGACGTTGCGCATTTCAGCCTGCGACAACATTCCCGGACTTAGATCAGTTCCGTCGATGGTGGTGAAGCCCTGGGCGCGCATGGCTAGGCCAGACAGGCCGGTCCCACACCCAAGATCAAGAATTGCGGCATCAGATGGAACACCAACCGATTGCAACGCCTCTGCGCATCGGCCAGGTGTCGCATAGCCATTCTCGGCAACTTCTGCATCATAACTCTTGGCCCAGGCGTTGTAATACTCCTGAACATCACCGCGGGTCTTGAGGTCATAAACCTCTTTGAGGAATTTTCTGGTCATAGCCACCAGCTAACTACTGATTTTAGGCCGCGTCCAGCTTTGTTAGACCCAACCAGTCGGTCCAAGCAATTTTCGCCCTGTCGGTGTAAGCTTTATAGCGATCTTTGCGATTGCGCCGCCCGCCTTTGGCATCAATCGGTGGAAACAGCCCAAAATTGACGTTCATCGGCTGAAAGGTTTTTGCCTCGGCCCCGCCGGTGATATGGTGGATCAAGGCGCCCATAGCTGTTTCTTGCGGAACGGGGGGCAGGGTTTCGCCCAGAATTTCAGCCGCCGCCAGTCGCCCAGCCAGCAGACCCATGGCAGCGGACTCGACATATCCCTCAACCCCGGTGATCTGGCCTGCAAAACGCAGATGTGGCATGGAGATCAATCGCATCTCTGCGTCCAGCAAAGTCGGGGAGTTGATGAAGGTGTTGCGATGGATGCCGCCCAGCCGGGCAAAACTGGCATTCTCAAGCCCCGGGATCGTTCGCAAAACCAGCTTTTGCGCGCCATATGTCATCTTGGTCTGAAAACCGACGATGTTGAACAATGTACCAAGGGCGTTATCACGGCGCAACTGAACGACGGCATAGGATTTGACATCCGGTTGATGTGGATTGGTCAGGCCAACTGGTTTCATCGGGCCAAAGCGCAACGTTTCGCGGCCCCGTTCTGCCATCACCTCGATCGGAAGGCAGCCGTCAAAATAGCCCGCTGTCTCACCGGGTTTGAATTCGGTTTTCTCAGCACTCAACAGCGCATCGATGAAGGCTTCATATTGATCTTTGTCCATTGGACAGTTCAGGTAGGCGGTGCGGTCTTCCTCAGTCTCACCCTTGTCATAACGTGACTGCATCCAAGCCTTAGACATGTCGATGCTTTCGGCATAGATGATCGGCGCGATCGCATCAAAAAACGCAAGGCTTTCTTGGCCAGCCTCAGCCGCGATTGAGGCCGCCAATGACCCCGATGTCAGTGGCCCGGTTGCAATGATCGCAGGCCCGTCACTGGGCAATTTGGTGATTTCTTGATCTGAGACTGTCACTAGGGGATGGCTACGCAAAGCTTTAGTGACAAATTCTGCGAAAGGTTCACGGTCAACGGCCAGCGCGCCACCGGCGGGTATCGCGTTGTGATCAGCTGATTTCATGATCAAACCGCCGGCTGCACGCATTTCCCAATGCAGCAGCCCAACGGCGTTTTGTTCATCATCATCTGATCTGAACGAGTTTGAGCAGACCATTTCGGCAAGGTGGCCTGTCTGGTGTGCGAATGTACCTGTTTGCGGGCGCATCTCATGGATCACGACTGGGACCCCGCGATGGATCGCCTGCCAAGCGGCTTCGGATCCGGCCATGCCGCCACCGATAATATGAAGAATTTTGCTCATGCTATGGGATGTAGCGGCCCGACCCTGAAAAGAAAAGGGCGGCCGGGCTGCAAGTTTTCGACTTATGTGGGTTTGCTATCCAACACTGTGAACCGCCCGCCGCCAAACACGATCAGTGGGACACATAAGACCGCTACAAGTGTCAGCTTCATGGCCAGCTCGGGGTTGCCTTCGGGGTACATTACCACGGTGGGTATGATCAAAAGGCAGGCACCAAGGGCGGCCACAACATGGGTTTTGATCCCTAGGATCACCCAGATACTGGTCAGAAAATAAAGAAAGCTGAGGCCTAGACTGTGAAAGGGCAGGCCATCCAGCCCGCTGATGACCGACGGGATATTTTCGGTGTCAAGCGAAGGGATCAAGCCAATCACGGCCTCGATCATCAAGGTCGCCGATAAGCAGATCCGAAAGTTTAACCGCAACCACTCAGTTGGATGTTCCATGGATTATTTGCCTTGATGAATAATTCAATAGAATCACTCTGAGGGCCAATTGCGGCCAGACAATGCCCTATTGGGGTAAGTGTTAGGGTGATTTTTCGTTGAAATTGGTACCAACGATCTTGGTTAATCGCGATTGTCCAGGTCCCTGAAAAAGAAAATGGCCGGGCTTGGGCCCGGCCGTTAAAGCGTTGTAAATCTTGTATGATGGTCAGCTTTGATTTGACCGCACATGGGCAAGTTCTGCCATAAAGATGTTCTCGATCTCTTCGATATTGACAGGTTGTCGTTTGTAGTTGCTTGCGGCCGCAACGACCGAGGAGGGAATTAATGCTGCCGGTTGCGGCACTGCACTGGCCAGACCGGATGGCATAACGCGGCGTGGAATGATCCGTTTGCGCATAATTGTCTGGAGCCTGTGGCCACGCGGCTCATTGTCCGAGTAGGTCAGCATTAAGGCCGCGATTAGTGCCAGATCTCGCCAGAAGCTACCCAGTTCATCCTCAAGCCCCAACTCAAGCATGGTCAGATAGCTTGCGAAGAACGTCATGACACCCAAAAGCAAGGCCGCCCCACGCATCCAGACCCCAATCATCACTAGATATGATAGCCCAAAAACGATCATGGCTGCCAAGGCCTCAGATGTTTGGTCTGGGGCAATTATACCCGTCAGAATCGTCAAATCCGTTCCGGGAATAATCTGTAGCGCCACTGCCAGAAAGTAGGAGGCAATCAGGATCCGCAGAAGATTCTGCGCCATTGCACTAATCGTTACGTGGTTCGCCGTATCGTTGTTCATCTGTCTACTCCTGCCATACTGGGTCTTGAGCCCTTTTTCGGGCTGCCGTTGACCACAGCAACAATTGTCCTCGACGCTAATTATTGTCGCCAATTTGGGCAGGTTTGAGGGTAGATTAGGGTATTCACTTAGAATAATTATGGCGGCGTTAACCAATTGGACATTTTTTGGCAACAACGGTTATTGCCTTATAAGTAAAAGAATTATTCCTCTAATTGAACTCGATCAGGTCCCAACGATTGCCATAAAGATCCTGAAATATGGCAACAGTGCCATATGGTTCGTGGCGCGGAGCCTCCTCGAACACCACGCCAAAACCAATCATCTTCGCGTATTGGATTTCAAAATCAACTGTTTGAAAGATGTAGGCCACGCGTCCACCAGCCGCCGATCCTACGGCCTGGATCTGATCGCCCACAGCGCGGGCGATCAGGAATCCTGTCTCTGACGCGGGGGCAGCAGACATACGGACCCATCGCTTGCCGTCCCCATGATCGCTGTCTTCCAGCAGGTGAAAGCCAAGAGCGCCCTGAAACCACGCAATCGCCTCATCATAGTCGCGCGCCAGATAAGCAATGAGAGCTATTTTATTCAGGGACATCGATTTGGGCAGCATCATCTTGCGGAGCATCGTCGCTGGTGACTTCGCTGTCACCCTGATCGGCAATCCATGCGACCGAGGCAACTTCTTCACTAGGACCAGTATCAAAGACTTTCACGCCACCCGCGCCGCGGGAGCGGAAAGATATCCCGTGAACCGGAACCCGGATCGATTGACCCGTCGTTGTGACCAGCATGATCTGATCGTCAATCTCAACCGGGAAGGAGGCTACAAGATCACCGCCACGCATCGCGCGGTCCATCGCGGCCACACCTTGGCCCCCACGTCCGCGCACCGGATAGTCATGTGACGACGAAAGTTTGCCCGCACCTTTGGCTGTGATTGTCAGGATAAGATCCTCAGCCGCAGACATCTCAACATAACGGTCATTTGAGAAGTTTGGATCTGCGGCGGCGTCTTCGTCATCAATTTCACCATCATCTGCGATCCCGGCCATGGCACGGCGCATCTTAAGATATGCAGACCGTTCTTCCGGCGTTGCGATAAAGTGACGGATCACTGCCATTGAGACAACGTTCGCGTCGCCAGCCAACCTGATCCCACGCACGCCAGTACTGTCGCGGCCTTTGAAGACCCGGACATCAGTGGTGCGGAACCGGATCGCACGACCCGAGTTCGTAATCAAAAGAACGTCTTCATCTTCAGTACAGATCCGCGCATTCACCAAGCTGACGCTGCCATCCTCGGGCAACTTCATAGCAATTTTACCGTTGCGCATTACGTTTGCGAAATCAGACAGTGCGTTGCGGCGCACGTCACCGGCAGAGGTTGCAAAGACGATCTGCAGATCAGCCCATTCTTCCTCATCCCGGTCAACGGGCATGACAGCGGCAATGCCTGTGCCCGGCAGGATCGGCAGAATATTGACAATCGCTTTGCCGCGCGTATTTCGGCCACCTTGCGGCAGACGCCACGTCTTAAGCTTATAGACCATGCCATCGGTCGTGAAGAACAACAGGGGCGTGTGGGTGTTGGCAACAAAGAGCGTGGTGACCACATCGTCCTCTTTGGTCGCCATTCCGGCCAAGCCCTTGCCACCGCGACGCTGCGCGCGGAACTCATGCAATGGGGTACGTTTGACATAGCCACTGGACGTGACGGTCACGACCATATCTTCACGCTCGATCAGATCCTCGTCATCCATATCGCCCGACCATTCAACGATCTGGGTCCGGCGGGGCACGGCAAATTGATCGCGCACTTCGCGCAGCTCTTCCGAGATGATCGTCATGATCCGCTCTCGCGATCCAAGAATTTCAAGATATTCACGGATCTTGCCAGCAAGCTCTTGCAGCTCATCGGTGACTTCCTTGACGCCAATCTGGGTCAGGCGTTGCAGACGCAGTTCTAAGATCGCGCGCGCTTGCGTCTCCGACATGTAGTAGGTGCCGTCTTCATTGACCGTGTGGCTTGGGTCATCGATCAACTTGATGTATTCAACAATATCGTGTGCAGGCCAGCGTCGGGCCATCAACTTTTCCCGCGCTTCGGAGGCATCCGCGGACTGGCGAATGGTCGCCACAATCTCATCTACATTGGTTACGGCAACGGCCAAACCGCATAAGATATGAGACCGTTCGCGGGCTTTGCGCAGCTCAAACGCTGTGCGCCGGGCCACGACATCCTCGCGGAAATTAAGGAATGCGGTCAGGAAACCACGTAAGGTCAGCTGTTCAGGGCGCCCGCCGTTCAGCGCCAGCATATTACAGCCAAAACTGGTTTGCATCTGGGTAAAGCGGAACAGTTGGTTCAGAACGACCTCAGCGGTAGCATCGCGTTTCAGCTCTACAACAACACGCACGCCGATCCGGTCGCTTTCATCTTGTACGGCTGAAATTCCGTCAATCCGCTTGTCTCGCACCAGCTCGGCGATCTTCTCGATCATCGAGGCCTTGTTTACCTGATACGGGATTTCATCCAGCACAATGGCGTAGCGATCTTTGCGGACCTCTTCGATGCGCGCCTTGGCCCGGATCACGACAGATCCGCGACCTTCAAGATAGGCTTTGCGCGCACCGGCCCGACCCAGAATAATGCCGCCGGTGGGGAAATCGGGGGCGGGCACATATTCGATTAGCTCTTCACTGGTCAGATCAGGATTCACGATCAGCGCTTGGCACGCGTCGATCACCTCACCCAGATTATGCGGTGGGATATTGGTTGCCATCCCAACGGCAATGCCGCCTGCGCCGTTGACCAGCATATTGGGGAAACGGGCGGGCAAAACTGTGGGTTCACGGTCTTTGCCGTCATAGTTGTCCTGAAAATCGACGGTGTCTTTTTCGATGTCGGCCAGCAGATACGCAGCAGGCTTGTCCATCCGGACTTCGGTGTAGCGCATGGCCGCAGGGTTATCGCCGTCCATCGATCCGAAATTGCCCTGACCATCCAGCAAGGGCAGCGACATAGAGAAGTCCTGCGCCATTCGAACCAGTGCATCATAAATCGCGCTGTCGCCGTGTGGGTGGTATTTACCCATGACATCGCCAACCGGGCGTGCCGATTTGCGATAAGATTTGTCATGCGTGTTGTTGGTCTCAAACATCGCATACAGGATCCGGCGGTGCACCGGTTTCAGACCATCGCGCAGATCAGGGATCGCGCGGCTGATGATCACCGACATCGCATAATCCAAGAAAGAGGTTTTCATCTCCTCCGTGATGGAAATCTGCGGCCCATCATAGGCTGGTCGTGCAGGGGCGGTTTCGTCGGTGGTTTCAGGGGGGTTCGGCGTGTCGGTCACAGTAGGGCTCGCCTTTGTTCGCAGGTCTATATTTTGTTGTCACCGAGTATAACGGCAACGGTATATGGGGTGCAATGGCCCTGTTAAATTGAATTGGCAGCCAGTGCATGCCAGTGCCAACATATTGTTTTTGTTGATATTTAACGAAGATGTGCCAAGCTACATTTGGGAGAGAGCAACAGGAGCACCTAAAATGGCGCAAACAGAGACCGAATTGATGCTAAAAGGCTACGGTTTGACCACGGCGCAGATGATCTACCGGATGCCCGATTACCGAAATGTTCTGAATACGTTTGTCTGGCAAGACTACGATCTGGCGCCCGATTATCCGCGCCTCTTTGACTTCATCGAATTCTGGCAGTCAGAGATTGAGGGCCCACTGCATTCCGTCAGATTTACGCACCGAAAGCTCATCGGACCGGGTGAATGGCAAAATGTGGTTGGCGAATTCCCGATCCACTAGGGCTGTACTTTATAAGCACGCGCTGCGGCTGCGAACCAAATAGTCGCAAGGATAATACTGCCGACGCCGTTCCAACTGGCCATGGACAGGCCCGCCATTTCCCACGCGACCTGATCGCACAAGATCAGGGCAGGGGTGGTGTCTGTGTTTAGCAGATCTGAACCGGACAACAGGCCTAGATTTTCGCCGCCTGCACTGGTGCATGAAGTAGGGCCTTCCCACCAATCACGCTCAACCCCGGTATGATAAAGTGCGATCCCGGCATTGCTCAGCATCGTAAGCCCGCCTAAAATCGCCAGCCATGCGCCAGATATGGCTATCCCAATCGCTGACAAAACAATCGCCAATACATGCGGCCAGCGTTGCCACAGGCACATTGCACAGGGCAAAAGACCTGCCAGATATTGAAAGCCAAAGGCGATAAGCAACAGGGTGGCAGATCCGGCGCCTGCCAGAAGAACGGTTTGACGTGCAGTCACAGAAACCTCACAAGAAAAAATCCTGCCATCAGGATGGCGACGAAAAGGGTGAACATCAAGCCAAGGCGCCGCTCTATAAAGTCACGTATTGGTGCGCCAAAACGCCAGAGCAAAGCAGCCACGAGGAAAAAGCGCAGACCCCGCGCCACAATTGATGTGATGACAAAGGTACCAAACGGCAGACCGGTCCAGCCCGACATGATCGTGATAACCTTATAAGGAAACGGCGTCAGGCCTGCGATCAGCACTGGCCAGAAACCCAAATCGTTAAAGCGTGTGTTGAATTCGCTTGCGGCGTTGGCCTTGCCCAATGCTGCCAAAACGGGCGCACCGATCTGATCGAAAAAGAAAGCGCCAATAGCATAGCCTGCCATCCCACCCAGAACTGAGGCCGCAAGACAAACGCCGGCGATCAAAAATGCCCGACTTGGGCGCGCCAAGATCATCGGGATCATCAAAAGATCTGGCGGAATTGGGAAAATTGAGCTTTCTAAAAAAGCCACAATGGCCAGTGCCCAAAGGGCATTGGGATGGCTCGCAAGCCCCAGGGTCCACTCATACAGTCGACGTATCATCTACCAGCTCCGAACTTTCGCTTTGATCCACCACAAGCAGACTGATAGGTCAAGGCTTCGCAAGTGTGGTTTTTAATTTCTGGGTTTGACGTTTGGTACGGCCTATGTAGGTCCGCCTGATCTTGTAGGTTCCTGCTGGCTGTGCAGGGATCAAAGATGTTTCCGCTAACAGGAAATTGTCGCAATCTGGGCCAAAAATTTTGTTGCAGAAATGTGAATTATGGGTGATGAATTCGTTTCAGCCTTGGCAAATCCGATGTTTGGACTATTTTCGACACCCAATATCGTCGAGCACACACACGCGGTTGCTAAAGAATACGCTGGCACTGAGATGATGTCTCAGTCGACAGCGACAGGGTCCGGTCAGTGGGGAGGCTGACCGGACCCGGCTTTGAACCATTACACTATAGACGTCCAGTTGCGCGCGCGGCTGTTTTTGATGTTTGGCCGCCCAAGCGATTTTTCAGCTTTAGACCGCAAGCAGTCGTCGCCGCCCAAGAGCGCCAGACACGACAACAATTCCAACCTTTACGATCCACAGTTCATTTCGCACGTTGACGTCGCAAAATGTCAGGGATAGACGGTCAAGACTGGGCCCGAGTGGCGGAATGGTAGACGCAGGGGATTCAAAATCCCCCGCCGCGAGGCTTGTCGGTTCGAGTCCGACCTTGGGTACCAGTAAAAAATCTCACGACATATTAGATTGAGTATTCGACGCGCAAAATAGGGGAAAAACGCTCCCCGCGCGTCGATCTGCGCCGCTGCACGGTATGACGTAAATTGGGCGACAAGCGCTTCGAGCTTGATAATCTATCGTATCTAGCAAATGCGACACTGCTTGCATCACGGGTAAATTTTACTTTAAGTTATGCCGAGGCGTTGTTGGGGCATGCTGACAAACGAAATGGCCATTCGCATCCAAACGCTTGAACGCGACACGCGAAAGGCCCTTGGACGCTATCTTGAGGACTTCTTGACCCGGCAAGCTGGGTAACAATCAAATCAAAAAAGCACAAAATGCACCTGCGGCAATGTCGAGCGCGGGTAGCGTATCACCAAAATATAACGCTCCAAATGCAGTTCAAAGTTTCTCAGAGTGCATCGCGGATGGCTTGGACAAGCGCTTCGGGTTCGATGAAAACTGGGTTCGCCTTCATTGAGCTTGAGGAATTGGCTTGATTGGCAATTGCGGCCAGATCAGCCGCATCTGACAGCCAGGTGTCAAGGCGCGGTAAACCTAGTTGATCGAGTTTTTCCGGCAAATCTTTGAATGCCGTTTCCCTATCCAACCCAAAGCAGGCTGCCAAATTAGATGTGATCTCACGATAGCGCGTCAGATCAGTGCCGCCAGCCAAGGCGCTGTCAAAATTCAGTCTCAGGATGGGGCCCAGCAGACGCCCACAAATTACGCCGTGCGGGGCGGCTGATTGCCCGCCAATCACGCCAGCCAAGCCGTGCACGGCCCCAAGGCCCGCATTGCTAAGGGCGACGCCACCAATCAGGCTGGTATAGGCCAGCTGGTCGCGCGCAGCCCGGTCTTCGCCGTCGATCAATCGGGCCAATGCGGCCAGTCCAAGTGGGATTGCCTGCCTGCAAATTGCATCGGTCATTGGATTTGCACGGCACGACAAGTAGGGCTCAATGACCTGTGTGATTGCGTCCAGACCAGACGCGAGTGTGACAGAGCGCGGCGTATTATCAGTCAAGGCTGGATCAATGATCGCAAGGATCGGAAACATCCGGTCATCGCGCAGGCTGACTTTTCGCCCCTGATCTGGCACGCTGATGACTGCGTTTTTCGTGACTTCTGCACCTGTACCAGATGTGGTTGGCAGCGCGATAAACGGTAGCGGCGGCGCGCTTAGCGGTCGCGCGTTGCCGACTATCTCCAAATGCTCAAGCGCGGGACTATTGCTTGGGATCAGGGCGGCCGCGGCTTTGCCCAAATCTATCGCTGACCCGCCACCGATTGAAACGATGACATTAACCGCCTTGATGCGTCCCAGATCAACGGCATTTTGGACATCGGTGAGGGTCGGCTCTTGGGTGGCAACAACCTCTATCACGGCGCAGCCCGAATTGCGCAGTCGTGCGCAAAACTGGTCTACAAAGGGGACGGATCGGCCCCGGACAACCAAAACGCGGGTGCCAAACCGTGCAACCAGATCATGGGCCTGATCCGCCTGTCCTCTGCCAAACAAAATTTTTCCGGCAGTCTGAAACGAAAAAGGTGTCATGTCAGACAGCGTATTGAACGCGTCGATAGATGGCATCGATCATACACTCATGGTGGCTGCAACAGCACGTTTCCACGCGGCGTATTTCGCATCGCGTGTCGTGGGCGGCATCTGCGGTGTGAAGGTGCGGTCCAAGGCCCAATTGGCGGTGAACCCGTCCGTATCGGGGTAGATCCCGGCGCGTTGCCCGGCCAGCCACGCGACACCAAGCGCCGTAGTTTCCGACACCTGAGGCCGATCCACTGGCGCGCCTAAGACGTCTGATAGGAACTGCATGGTCCAATCACTGGCGGTCATGCCACCATCCACCCTTAGCGTCGGCTCTGTACCATTTGCCTGCCAATCAGCGTGCATCGCATCCAGTAAGTCGCGCGTTTGATACCCGACGCTTTCCAGTGCCGCGCGGGCAATCTCGGCGGGGCCGGACCCGCGCGTCAGCCCATAGATTGCGCCTCGACATTCAGAGTTCCAATAGGGTGCGCCCAGACCGACAAAGGCGGGCACAAGGATGACGTCTTGGGTCGGGTCAGCAGCGGCGGCCAGTGCTTGGGTCTCACTGGCTTTGCGAATGATTTTCAGCCCATCACGCAGCCATTGCACCACGGCGCCCGCCACGAAAATTGAGCCTTCTAGTGCATAAGTGGGCTTGCCATCGAACTGATAAGCGATGGTGGTCAAAAGCCGATTTTGTGAAGTGACAGCCACATCGCCGGTGTTGAGCAGGGCAAAACAGCCGGTGCCATAGGTCGATTTCATCATGCCGGGCTTGAAACAGGCTTGTCCCACGGTCGCGGCTTGTTGGTCGCCCGCCACACCAAGGATCGGGATCGCGCGACCAAACAAATCGGCGCGGGTCATACCGAAATCTGCAGCGCAATCCTTGACCTCTGGCAGCATGTTCATTGGGATATCGAAAAGCGCACAAATGTTCTGGCTCCACCGGCCTTTGTGAATGTCATATAGCATGGTGCGCGCTGCATTGGTTGCGTCGGTCACGTGGGACGCACCGCCGGTCAACTTCCAGATCAGGAAACTGTCCACCGTGCCAAACAGCAGCTCTCCGCGTTTTGCACGTTCTCGGGCCCCTTCAACCTTGTCTAGGATCCATTTCAGTTTGGTCGCTGAGAAATACGGATCAACCAGCAACCCGGTGCGCGCGGTAATCATGTCGCCATGGCCTGCCTCACGCAGTTCACGGCAGAACTCACTGGTACGACGGTCTTGCCAGACAATCGCGTTATAGATGGGTTGGCCGGTTTTCTTGTCCCAAACCAACGTGGTTTCGCGCTGATTGGTGATGCCAAGGGCGGCGATACCATCGGGGCCCAGCCCGGCCTTTTCAATTGCGGCGCGGCAGGTGCCTGCGGTCGTGGACCACAGATCGCTTGGATCATGTTCGACCCAACCTGAGGCTGGAAAATGTTGGGGAAATTCCTCTTGTGCCGAGGCGACAATCCGCATGTTGCGGTCAAAGATCAGCGCACGGCTGGAGGTTGTGCCTTGGTCGATGGCAAGAATATGGGTCATTTGTCAGGCCCCAGAATAGCGGGTGGCAATGAAGCTGTCAGAGGTGTTGGCGTCAGCTTTCGACAAAGATCCGGGGCCCGAAGGCCCCGGAAAGTCGGACCCTAAGGGCCCTTTAAGAGTAGCTTACTGCCAAGAACGGATCAGCTCTTCGTAGCTGATCGTGATCGGAGCCTCGTCTTCGTTTTCAAGACGTGGCTGCGGTGATCCGGGCTGGGACAGCCAGAATTCTGGATCGCTTTCCTCGTTCAAGACCGGACCAAGTTCGCCCTGGACGCCTGCGCGCTCAAGACGGGCCAGAACGGCCTCTTGCTGGGAGCACAGATTGTCCAAAGCTTCCTGAGCTGTCAGAGCACCGGAGGACGCATCACCAATGTTCTGCCACCACAATGGCGCCAGACGTGGATAGTCAGGCACGTTGGTACCAGTTGGCGACCAAGCCAGACGCGCTGGCGAGCGATAGAACTCAACCAGGCCTCCAAGATTAGGCGCACGCTCGGTAAAGCTTTCGTGGCTGATCGTGGACTCGCGGATGAAGGTCAGACCTGCATGCGATTTTTCTACGTCCACAGTCATTGACGTCACGAACTGGGCATAGAGCCAGGCCGCTTGTGACCGGTCAACCGGGGTCGAATCCATCAATGTCCAAGAGCCAGCATCTTGATAGCCGACCTTCTGGCCTTCACGCCAGTAGGAGCCATGCGGGCTTGGTGCCATGCGCCAGCGCGGTGAGCCGTCATCATAAAGAACGGCCTCGGCACCTTCACCAACCATAGAAGCGGTGAATGCAGTGTACCAGAAGATCTGCTGCGCGATGCCGCCTTGCGACGGAACCGGACCAGACTCACCAAAGTTCATGCCAGCTGCTTCTGGCGGAGCGAACGTGTTCAGCCAATGCGAATAACGCTCGATTGCATAAACTGCAGCCGGGCTGTTGGTCGCGCCACCGCGTGCCATGCAAGATCCAACAGGCTGGGAATTTTCGTTGACACGAATACCCCATTCATCAACTGGCAGGCCATTTGGCTCACCAATATCGCCCATACCAGCCATCGACATCCACGCATCTGTGAAACGCCAGCCAAGGGACGGGTCACGACGACCGTAGTCCATGTGGCCATAGACAGTCTCTCCGTTGATTTCACGGCCAGTGAAGAATTCCGCGATATCCTCATAGGCTGACCAGTTTACTGGAACGCCCAAAGAATAGCCGTATTCAGCTTCAAATGCTGCCATGATATCTGGGTCGGTGAACCAGTCATGACGGAACCAATACAGGTTTGCGAACTGCTGGGTGGGCAGCTGATAAAGCTCCCCATCAGGGCCGGTCGTGAACGACAGGCCGATGAAATCATCAAGATTAAGGTTCGGGTTGGTAACGGCCGCACCTTCGCCGGCCATCCACTGGGTCAGGCTACGAGCCTGCTGATAGCGCCAGTGTGTGCCGATAAGGTCAGAGTCGTTCACATACGCATCATAGATGTTCTCGCCGGTTTGCATCTGCGTCTGCAGACGTTCAACCACGTCACCTTCGCCGATCAGGTCGTGTGTGACCTGAATACCGGTGATGGCCGCGAATATCGGTGCCAACACGTTGGCCTCATATTCGTGTGTTGCGATCGTCTCGGATACGACACGAATTTCCATACCGGCATAAGGTACCGCGGCATCAACGAACCACTGCATCTCAGTCTCTTGCTCTGCCCGGGTCAGGGCTGATCGCTCGATATGCTCATCCAAGAATGCGATGGCCGCACTCATGTCTGCAATGGCTGGTGTGGACATCAGTCCGACTGCCAGCGCTAACGCAGAGGTTGTTCTTAACGTCAAGTTCATGGTTTCCTCCCAAAGATGGAACTTGGTTTATGTTTAGCGGCCCGAAAGTCCTAAATTGCGGCAGGCCGCCACGTTTTCAATTTCTGGTTAGACCCAGCGGAAAACCGCGGCGCCGTAGACCAGACTGACCAGCAGCGCGTAAGGCTGCGGTCCGACCTCTAGTCCCAACCAAGCCAAATTAAGAAAGGCTGATCCCAGAAGCGTGATGAACAATCGATCACCACGGGTCGTCTCAATCCTGAGGATCCCCTCGCGGGGTGCCTCAGGGTATTTGATCGCGAGAAATGTCATGACGGCCAATATTGAGGCAATCACGGCAAAGAATATCGCGGTTTGGGTTGTCCATGCCATCCAAGCCATTGAAGTAACTCCCTTTCTGGAGGCTTACACGCGACCTAGGGCAAAGCCCTTGGCGATGTAGTTGCGGACGAAATAGATCACGAGTGCACCGGGTACGATGGTCAGGACGCCGGCGGCTGCCAACACCCCCCAATCGACACCAGCGGCCCCTGATGTTCGGGTCATGATGGCCGCGATCGGGCGGGCATCTGATGCGGTCAGCGTACGGCTTAGCAGCAGTTCCACCCATGAGAACATAAAGCAGAAGAACGCCGTCACGCCGATCCCAGAAGCAATCAGCGGCATAAAAATCCGAGTAAAGAACCGAGTGAAACTGTAGCCATCGATATAGGCGGTTTCGTCGATTTCCCTTGGCACACCGCGCATGAAGCCCTCAAGGATCCACACTGCCAGCGGCACGTTGAAAAGCGTGTGCGCCAAGGCCACGGCGATATGCGTATCGAAAAGCCCGACTGAGCTATAGAGTTGAAAGAAGGGCAAGGCGAACACAGCAGGTGGGGCCATGCGGTTTGTCAGCAACCAAAAGAATAAATGCTTATCGCCCATAAAGTTATAGCGGCTGAAGGCATAAGCTGCCGGCAACGCTACCGCCAGGCTGATGAATGTGTTGAGTGTCACGTAGATGATCGAGTTGACATAACCCAGATACCAGCTCGGGTCGGTCAGGATCGTGTTGTAATTGACCAACGTGAAATCCTGGGGAAACAGCGAAAAGCCACCCACGATCTCTGAGTTGGACTTGAGGCTCATGTTCAGCAGCCAGTAGATCGGCAACAACAAGAATATCAGGTAGAGAGCCATCACAACGGCCTTCTTATTTACCTTCAGCGTGGTGCGGCGGCGCGGGGCCTTATCCAAAACGCGATCTGTTCCTGCGACGGTCATTATACGCCATCCCTTTTATCGAGGTTGGTCATCACGGTGTAGAACACATAGGAGATCAGCAAGATCACCAGATAATACATGATTGAGTATGCAGCTGCCGGACCCAGATCCATTTGCCCAAGGGCTACATTCACAAGATCGATGGACAAGAAGTTGGTTGAGCTACCTGGGCCACCGCCCGTGACAACAAATGGTTCGGTATATATCATGAAGCTGTCCATAAAACGCAGTAGAATGGCGATCATTAGCACGCCCTGCATCTTTGGCAGCTCAATATAGCGGAACACTTTCCAAGGGCTGGCCTGGTCAATCTTGGCGGCCTGATAATACGCATCCGGGATCGACTGAAGACCGGCATAGGCCAGAAGCGCCACAAGTGAAGTCCAGTGCCACACATCCATCAACACCAGCGTGAACCAAGCATCCACCGCGTCTTGGGTATAGTTATAATCAATACCCAACTCTGCCAGTGTGTGACCCAAAAGGCCAATATCCACCCGACCAAAGATCTGCCAAATCGTTCCCACGACGTTCCATGGGATCAGCAGTGGCAGTGACATCAGGACCAGACAGAATGAGGCCCAAAAACCGCTTTTGGGCATGTTCAGCGCAATGTAAATTCCAAGCGGGATCTCAATCGCAAGGATGATCCCTGAGAACATGAGCTGGCGTTTCAGCGAGCTCCACATGCGATCTGATTGCAGGGTGTCGCGGAACCAATCCAGACCTGCAGGGAAGAAGACGTTATTGCCGAACGTGTCCTGAATTGAGTAGTTCACGACAGTCATCAGCGGAATGACGGCTGAAAATCCAACAAGGATCAGCACTGGCAGGATCAAGAACCATGCCTTTTGATTGACGGTCTTGTTCATGCTGCGACCTCCCCTTTGGGCGCAACGCGCCAATCGTCCGAGTAGATGTTGATATGTGCGGGATCAAAGTTGACGACGGCACTGTCTGAGGGCACTGGCGTGCCTTCGGCCACGATGGCGTCGATCTTATCGCCGCCTATCTCCAGGCGGATAATTTTGTGACGCCCTACATCCTCAACCCGTCGAATGCGCGCAGGCAATCCCGGACCATCTGATGAGACGTGGACAAATTCTGGGCGGATGCCAAGTTCTACTTTTCCGGCGGGCGAACCGAAGGATTTACCAAGGGCAATCTCTTGGCCGGCGACAACTGCCACGCCATCTTTGACCGTGGCCGCCAGCACATTCATGCCGGGTGAGCCGATGAAATAGCCCACAAACGTATGCTGGGGCCGATTAAACAGCTCTTCGGGCGTACCCATCTGCACCACACGACCGTCATACATGACAACAACTTTGTTGGCGAAGGTCAGGGCCTCGGTCTGGTCATGGGTCACGTAGATCATCGTGTGCCCAAATTCATGGTGCAATGCTTTCAGCTGCGTGCGCAGCTCCCATTTCAGATGGGGGTCGATGACGGTCAGCGGCTCATCAAAAAGCAACGCATTCACGTCTTCGCGGACCATGCCGCGCCCAAGTGATATCTTTTGCTTGGCGTCCGCTGTCAGTCCGCGCGCCTTGCGGTTCAGCTCTTCCTCCATGCCGATCATTTTGGCGACCTGATTGACGCGCTGCGCGATATAGCTTGCATCTGCGCCTCGGTTGCGCAGGGGAAACGCCAGATTATCGCGCACTGTCATGGTGTCGTAGACCACCGGAAACTGGAACACTTGGGCGATGTTTCTCTCGGCAGTCGGGGCGCCGGTCACGTCGTTATCGTTGAACAGGATCCGGCCCTGACTGGGGACCAGAAGGCCAGAAATAATGTTGAGAAGAGTGGACTTGCCGCAGCCAGATGAGCCAAGCAGCGCATAAGCCTCGCCATCGGCCCAGTCGTGGTTCAGCTCCTTTAGCGCGAATTCATCCTCCGCAGTCGGGTTTGGCAGGTAGGAATGCGCTAGATTTTCAAAGGTGATCTTGGCCATGGTTACGCTGCCTCCGCATATGGGGCGGTGGCAACCAACTGGCCATCTTCCGCAAAAATATAGGCGTGATCCGTGTCGAGATAAACCTTCAGATCTTGCCCGATCTGTAGATTTTGCACCCCGTGGATCAACCCGACCCAAGGCTCACCGTGGTGATCAATATGCACGAATGTCTCTGACCCGGTGATCTCAGTTACTGAAAGCTTGGTATCGAATTCCATCGCGCTGGCCACTCTGCGGTGTAGCTCTAAGTGGTTGGGGCGAAAACCAGCCAAGTACACACCATCGGGCATCAAAGCCATTTGTTTGACCGCGGGCGCTGTCTGTCCGTCGCCGTAAGACATGATTGAGCCGGACTTGGTCACCCGCAGGAAATTCATCGGCGGATCCGAAAAGACCCGGGCCGTTGTTGCATCATTGGGCTGGCGATAAACCGATGGCGTCAGCCCGAACTGGGTGATCCGACCCTGCCACATGGTGGCCGTGTTGCCACCCAGCAAAAGCGCCTCTTCGGGTTCGGTCGTGGCGTAGACAAAGATTGCGCCAGACTCCTCAAAGATCTTTGGGATCTCTACGCGCATTTCTTCGCGCAGCTTATAGTCCAGATTGGCCAATGGTTCATCCAGCAGTACCAGTCCGGCATTTTTGACCAACGCGCGGGCCAGCGCACAGCGCTGTTGCTGACCGCCAGAAAGTTCCAGCGGCTTACGATCCAGAAATGGTGTCAGTTGCATCAGGTCGGCTGCTTCATGAACGGCTCGTTTGATCTCATCCGCGCTCATCCGCATCAAGCGCAAAGGTGAGGCGATGTTCTCAAAGACCGTCATCGACGGGTAATTGATGAATTGCTGGTAGACCATCGCCACCTTGCGGTCTTGTACGCGCTGGCCGGTCACATCTTTTCCGTTCCATATCACTCGTCCGCTATTGGGCGTATCCAGTCCCGCCATCAAGCGCATCAGTGAGGTCTTGCCCGAAAGTGTCGGCCCAAGCAGAACGTTCATCGTCCCGTTTTGCAAGGTCAGGTCCGTTGGGTGGATATGGGCCTGGCCCGCGACAATCTTCGACACCCCCTCCAGTACTAACGTCATCTTTTGTAAACTCCCTCGACCGGTCTTATTCTAGGCAGCTTGCGCTAATAGCGCGCTGCGATGAGTGCTGATCCAGTCGGCCAGCGTTGCGATCTGCTTGGCATTCATTCTAAGCCCAAGCTTGTTTCTGCGCCAAATGATGTCCTCGGAGGTAACGGCGAACTCATGGGTGATCAGCCACGCAACCTCCCGCTCGGTCAGCGTAGCGCCGAAATCTTGGCCTAGTGCCTCATGCGAGGTGGCATCGCCCAAGATCTCACGCGCCTCAGTGCCGTAGGCGCGCACCAGACGGCGGGCGTGATAGGGTGTCAGATAGCTGTGTTCAGATTGCAGTGCCGCGACAAGTGCGTCAAATCCATCAACTGCGAAATCGCCTCCCGGCAAAGGCACGCCAGCGGTCCACTTGCCGGCAAGCCCCTTGAAGAATGGTTCAATCTCTTCAAGCGCACTCTCAGCTAGGCGGCGGTATGTGGTGATCTTGCCGCCAAAAACATTCAAAATCGGCGCGCCGCCCGTGCTGTCGACCCTTAGTGTATAGTCGCGCGTCGCCGCCGTGGCAGATTTTGCCCCATCATCATAGAGCGGGCGGACACCGGAATAGGTCCAGACAATATCGTCGCGCGTGATCTGCTGTTTGAAGTATTGATTGGCGAAATCGACCAGATATTGCTGCTCTTCGGGGGTGCATTCCGGCGCGATCGAGGGGTCGTCATGCTCGGCGTCTGTCGTGCCGATTAGCGTGAAGTCCGTCTCGTACGGGATCGCAAAGATGATGCGGCCATCGGTGCCTTGGAAGAAATAGCATTTTTCGTGATCAAAAAGCTTACTGGTCACGATGTGGCTGCCCCGGACAAGCCGAACGCCTTCCTTGGAGTTGATGCGCACTTTTTGTTGGATAATTTCACCCACCCAAGGTCCGCCAGCATTTACCAACATCCGGGCGTGGATCATCGTCGTCTCACCCGAACTGGTATCTTGGACAGTCACCGCCCATAGGTCATCGATGCGCTCTGCGCTGACAACTTTTGTGCGCACCATGATCTTGGCGCCTTTGGCCTGTGCATCACGGGCGTTCAGGATGACTAGTCGCGAGTCTTCGATCCAGCAGTCCGAATACTCATACGCTTTGATGAATTTCGGGTTCAGCGGATCCCCTTCGGGTGCCGTACGCAGGTTCATTGTTGTGGTCGCCGGAAGGATCTTACGGCCGCCCATATTGTCGTAAAGAAACAAGCCAAGGCGGATCAGCCAAGTTGGGCGGCGACCTTTCATCCAAGGCATAACGGTATTTAGCAGTTTGGAGGTGGGTGTCTCGCTCTCGAAGCGCATGTCGCTGTGGTAGGGCAGCACGAACCGCATCGGCCAGCTGATATGCGGCATTGCGCGCAGCAAGGTCTCGCGCTCCATCAGGGCTTCGCGCACCAACCGAAACTCAAAATATTCAAGATATCGCAGACCACCATGGAACAATTTGGTCGACGCAGATGAAGTGGCGGATGCCAAATCATTCATCTCTGCCAGAACGACTGTTAGGCCACGCCCGGACGCATCACGAGCAATGCCACATCCATTGATTCCGCCGCCAATAACGAACAGGTCACATATATTTTCGGGGTCAGTCATTTTGGACACATGAGCCTCCCCACTCAGATTACCACGGGGCAATGAATGACAAAATATGAGGCGTAATAGAAGAATTATATTTTCGTTTTTGTTCGCTTTTGGCGTAAAGCATTGAAGTCATTACTGATTTTCTGCCCACTGAATGGCCTTTCAGCGAAAATATTGATCAATTATCGGCGATGCGCCGCTTTTTGCGGTCAATCCACAGCGTAGTTTGCCAGAATCGCAAGGAAACCGAACTTTGACGAAAACAGAGAGACTTGCAGTGTCCCGGCGACGCGGGCTAGGTGTTTTTTGGGAAGGAGGGCGCGTCCATGGCACAATCATTCAGGCTAGCCGAGATCATTGAAATCGTGCGTCGGGAGGGCAAGGTCACAGTTGATGGGCTTGCGGAGCATTTCGACGTCACCTTGCAGACCATCCGGCGCGATCTGACGGACCTGGCCGACAGCGGCAAACTTGACCGAGTTCACGGCGGTGCCGTTCTGCCCTCTGGCACAGCCAATATCGGATATGAACAACGCCGCTCTATTAATCATAGGGGCAAAGTCGACATTGCGCGGGGCTGTGCAGCAGAACTGCCTGAAGACTGTTCCATTTTCCTCAATATAGGAACCACAACTGAGGCTGTGGCAGCCGAGTTGCTATCGCACCGTGATATTTTGGTTGTCACCAACAACATGAACGTCGCAAATATCCTTGCGGAAAATGATAACTGTCAGGTCATCGTGACCGGCGGCGCGCTCAGGCTGTCAGATGGGGGGCTTGTGGGCGGCTTGACCATTGATACGATCCGTCAGTTCAAATTTGACTATGCGGTGATCGGTTGCTCTGCGCTGGATGAAGATGGGGATATCCTTGATTTTGACATCCAGGAAGTTGGCGTCAGCCAGACAATCATCCGGCAGTCTCGCCACGTTATTTTGGTTGCTGATCATACCAAGTTTCTGCGCAAAGCACCGGCGCGTATCGGATCACTGGCCGATGTATCGTGTCTGGTAACAGATCGCCCGATCACCCCATCGCTGCGCGCGGCATGCGAAAACTGGGGGACGCGCGTCTTGGTTTGCGGGAGGTGACGCAATCCACCGGTTCTGGTTCGCCGGGGTGATCTGGATCTGTTTGGGATCTTCAACGCAATTAAGCTGGGCATTTTTGTATCTCACGCTGCAGGGCCAGCTTAGTTGTAATTTAGACTGGCTGGGTGGGTCCCTCAAATGGACCAAGCCGCCCTGTTGAGCAGCTGGGCCTGCGCTGAAGGGCTAATTCTTTATGTACCGGTTTGGAATGAACCTACGGACGTCGCCGTGAAAGCAGAGTGGGTACACACCGCACTGTGACCACTGATGAGGTGTTCATCTTGCCGTTTCGCCGGGCTGATCGCCCAGATCATCGACATTTTGCGAGGTCTGATTCTCTTCAACGAACACGGATTAGCGATGGGATGAGGATAATCGTTAAGAATTAGTTGAATTATGTGGCGAATAGTTGCAAAAACATTGGCGTCTTTTTGGGACACAGTTAATTCATCGTTTCCTTTTCTCTACCAATCTTTAGGTTCTAGTTTGGGTTCAATCCCTTGTTTTGGGTGTAGATCCCACCTGTGGATAACTGTGTGGATACGACCCGTATTTACCGTTTTATATAAGGTTCTAGGTCCCCTTTGACCTTTTTGATAACGGTAAGACTTAATGTGTCAACGCGAAACAATCGGCATATTTTCGCCCAGTTTGATATATGTTTTTGCCTAGTATTGGCCACCTAGTGTACGCGACTTCGCCACTTTTCGCCAAAATTTACTTTTTGGCAGGGTCAAAAAACGCTATCCATATTTAAGCCTAGTTGGGGAACGACGTTTTAAGGTCATGGGGGCTGCCGCACTAAACCATTGATCCGTTATGGACCAGAGGGGGCGAGTGTGAGCTGCAAATGCGCGATGCGCGTGCGGTTTCTTTGTTACGGAAAGGCACTGCCATGCCTTTTCCTACGAACCGGAAAACCGGGCTTTGATGCTCTCTCACACGGACTAAAGACTTTAGTATTTTTTGTGGCCGCCCTTTACTGGACGTATCGCTCAAACCGTTGGAGTCACGACACTGTTCGTCAGGGGATGTACTTATGAGATGGGTCAAATTGACTTTACACTTGTCGGCTATTTGTGACGCGTTCGCATGCGATTTGTTCGTAATCCTAATCGAGTTTTCAAAGTCAATTTTCATGACGTCCGAAACAGCCGCGCATTTGCCGCGTAATGCCGCAACTTAAAGGTGTTGATCGATGACTGAGACCGTTAAATTGAACTTCAATGAACTGAGCACAGGCCAGTTCGTCGATAATATATACGCTGACAAGAGCGTCACTATCTCCAGCGGGGATGACGACAACCCTGTAATGGTGCTCTATACCGATAATCCAACCGGTGGCGATACCGGTCTTGCGACCAATAATCTGGAAAACGTTTTGATCTTGTCTGAAGATGGCGACAACATGGACCCGGACGATGAGGCAGATGGTGGCAAATTCATCGTTGATTTTGAAACCCCAGCAAAGATCAAAAAGCTGACATTGCTGGATGTCGAAGAAGGCGCCATGATCAAATTGTATGATGATCATGACGACGACGATGACACTGCATTGAATGGTCTCGTTGAGGGATCGAACTCTGGCGATATTATCGACATCAACTACACCGGCGACCCACAGGGCGAAATGATCGACAATGGCGACGCAATTTTGCCGGGCGAGGGGCCACAGGACGATATCGTTCAGGCCTTTGGTGGTGACGATCTCGTTGAGGCCGATGAATGCGATGATGAGGTTTACGGCGGCGACGGCAAAGATGAGCTTTACGGCGAAAACGGCAATGACATCATCTTTGGTGGCAATGGTCCGGGCGCCGACGACAATCTTGTTGTGAACGGCTCATTTGAAGAGACCACCGGCATGACGCAAACCGGCGATGGCTATGTCGCCACTGGTTCGATCCCGAATTGGATCGGGACAGATCCATCCACCCGCATTGATATGCACAATAACGGTCGCGGTGAGATTGAGGCGACAGATGGCAGCAACTGGCTGGATCTAGAGGCGTCCCCCGGAGACATCCGGATTGGACAAGATATCAGCGGCATCGAAGACGGGCAAAGCTATGTTCTGACATTCGATGCAGGCGATGGTGATAGCGGCGCCCTAGCTGGCGAAAACTTGGTGAATGTCTATTGGGGCGCTGAATTGGTCGCGACGATCGATCCGCCGCAAAGCGAAACCACGAACTACCAGTTTGCACTGATTGGTGGTGCTGGTGACGGGTTAGACCGGCTTGAATTTGAAGGCGTTGGCCCCGACGACAATGTTGGCGCGTCAATCGATAGTATTCGGATCTTCAGATCTGACTTCATCGCACCTGACGATGGTAAAGACGACTATATTGATGGCGGTGCCGGTGACGACACCCTGTTTGGTGAAGGCGGCGATGACACGATCATTGGCGGCGACGGATCAGATATCGTGTTTGGTGGCGACGGCGACGACATTATCGACACCAGCAGTTCTGCGACATTACCGCGGCCGGACCTTGGCTTTCCAGTCAATCCACTGCTTTCTGGGCTACTTGCCGACAGTGACCCGTTTGATAACCGTGATTTTGTTGACGGCGGGGACGGCAATGACACGATCAGCATTGGTGATGACGAAGATATCATTCTGGGTGGCTCAGGCAATGACATCATCTTTGGTGCAGATGATGACGATATCATCTATGGCGGAACCGGCAACGACACGATCGTTGCGGGCATCGATGATGACTACGTCGAAGGGGGCGCTGGTAATGACATTATCACAAGCGGTCAGGGTAACGATACGCTGCTTGGTCAAGCTGGTTCCGGTACCTTCACAGATGCCACTGGCGGCGACACCGTCGATGGTGGTGCCGATGACGGTATTGATGAAAATGGCGATGCGACCACCGACTTTGACACGCTGGATCTGACCGGTCTCAATTATGAGTTCATTTCGCAAAAGACCGACGTGGATGGCGACTCGACCAGTGGTCAGATTACTGACCTCGACAATGGTGGGATCATCACATTCTCTGAGATTGAGGAGATCCTTGGTGACCCGGTCTGCTTTACGCTGGGCACGCTGATTGCGACCCCGAATGGTCAAAAGACGATTGAATCGCTGAAGGAAGGCGATAAAATCATCACGCGCGACAATGGCATCCAAGAGATCCGATGGGTCGGAAGTCGCACCTTGAACGGGCCAGAACTGCGCAAAACACCGCATCTGCGCCCCATCCTGATCAAAGCCGGTTCCTTGGGTGAAAATCAACCGGAACGCGACGTGATGGTCTCACCTCAGCACCGGATGTTGGTTAGCAATGTGCAGACCAGCCTCTATTTTGATGAGCATGAAGTCCTGGTGGCGGCTAAATATTTGGTCAACCACGCTGGTGTGCAATGGATCGACACCCTGCGCGCGACGTACATCCACTTCTTGTTCGATAAACATGAAATTGTGCTGGCGAACGGTGCGTGGACCGAGAGCTTTCAACCTGCGGACTATTCTTTGGACGGGCTTGGAAACTCTCAACGCATCGAGATCTATGAGTTGTTCCCCGAGTTACAAAAGACTGAAAGCCGGGACTCTTATCAGGCAGCCCGCCGTGCGTTGAATCGGCACGAAGCGCTTCTTTTGACAAAGTAATGCAGTGAAGGACCTAATCGTCGGGTGGGTATCGCCCATCCGAAACAACCTTTGGAATGGGGCGATCTTTGGATCGCCCTCTTTTATGAAATAGCGCGCTCTGCGCGCCAAGCTGCCCAAGCCTCAGGAGTGTCCAGATCAGTCAGCGCGCGGTTTTCCGGCAAGGGCACAAGATGGATCAGATTTGAATGCCGTTTCAGGACATCGCGGGCACCCTGATCGCCGGTTATTTCGGACAGTTCCCCAAAGAGATGTGCCGGAAAGATCACCGGATGGCCTGGGGTTCCGTCAGCCGCCGCCGCCCTGAAAATCATCTTGGGCGCTTGGGCGGCTAATGTGGCCAAAACATACATGTCATGCGCTGTTACCTCTGGCATATCAGCCAGAACAATCATCGCTGCAGGGGCATCAAGACCGCCTAATCCAGTAACAATTGACGAAGACATTCCGGTGTCTTGCTGGGCGAATTTGACGTCACATTCAACATCTGTCAGCGCCTCCAACCGTGCGTCTTGATCAGGCCCCAGCACCACAATTGTTGGCCCAACCTTGGCACAGCGCCGGGCCATAACGTTCAAAAGCGGGGTGCCACTCACATCTTCCAGCATCTTGTCCGCCCCTCGCATGCGCATGGAGCGGCCAGCGGCCAGAAGGATCAGGGTCAATTTATCAGACATTACCTCACTTGCCCGACTTCTGCGGTTAGCGTCAAGGGACCGCTTAGCCGCGCATCCGCGCACCATCCCCATCAAACAATGGCTCTGAGATTAAAACAGCCCGGTGCATCTTGCCCAAAATCTCGATCTCGACCTGCAAGCCATCGGTGATCCGATCAACGGGAAGAAACCCAAGCGCAATCGATTTCTCAGCGTGATGCGAATACCCACCCGATGTGCAGAACCCTTGCACGCGGCCATCCAACCAAATTGGCTCATAGGCCACGACATCAGCGTCATCCGCGTGAACTTCAAACGCACAAAGTTTGCGGTCGGTGCCACTGTCACGCTCAGCCTGCGCAGCAGCACGACCGATAAAATCCGTGTCCTTTTTAAACCGAATGAACCGATCAAGGCCAGTTTCGGCAGCCGTATAATCAGGAGAGAACTCAGACAACCAAGAGCCAAAGAATTTATCCAACCGCAGCGACATCATTGCGCGCATGCCAAATGGACGAATGCCCAGATCCTGACCCGCATTCCACAGCGTTGACCAAAGGGCGCGCTGATCCATTGCCGGCACGTAAATCTCATATCCCAGATCGCCGGTATAGCTGACGCGCTGAACGATCGCGTCGGTCATGCCAATCCCAATCCGCTTGACGTCCATGAACTTGAACGCCTCAGCAGAGACATCGGCGCGCGTAACGCGTGCCAGCAGCTCACGGGCATTTGGCCCAGCAATTTGAAATCCGGTACGCTGATCTGAGATATTTTCGACCGTCACGCCCGTGTCCAAATTCTGTTCAAACCAGCGTAAATGATAGTCTTGTGAGCCGTAGCTGCCGGTCAGCTGAAACTCAGTCTCGCCTAGACAAGACACCGTGAAATCACCAACTAACCGGCCCGAAGGGGCCAGCATGGGCGTCAATGATAATCGACCTTGTTTTGGGATGTGTCCGGCCATTATCCGGTCAAGCCAGGCACGCGCACCAACACCGGTAACCCGGTATTTACCAAAATTCTGCACTTCGTTGATGCCAACGGCACTGCGCACAGCCTTGACCTCAGCCTTTGTTGCGTCCCATGCGTTTGAGCGACGGAATGACGGTATTTCGTACCGCGGCTCGCCGCTTAACGCGAAGTAGTTCACAACTTCCATGCCGTATTGCTGACCCCAGACCGCGTTCATGCCATCAAAAATGTCGTACATCGGGGTGGTGCGAAACGGGCGGGCGGCTGGCAGTTCCTCATTTGGGTAGCTGATCGAAAAGCGGTTTTGGTAGTTTTCAACAACCTTTGGCAATGTATAACCGGGTGTGATCCAACGGCCAAAGCGCGCGACATCCATCGCGGTGACATCGCGTTCTGGCATGCCTTCGGTCATCCATTGCGCCAACATCAGACCGACGCCACCACCTTGGGAAAAGCCTGCCATAACACCACAAGCTGACCAGTAATTTCGCAACCCCGGAACTGGGCCCACCAATGGGTTGCCGTCGGGTGCAAATGTGAACGGACCGTGGACCACAGATTTAACCCCTGCACGCTCCAGAACTGGAAAGCGGCGATAGGCAAATTCGATGCTGTCTTCGATCTTGTCGAAATTATCTGCTAGTAACTCATGGCCAAAATCCCACGGTGTTCCGTCGACGGCCCAGGGTTTGCAGGGTTGCTCATAAAAGCCGATGCACAGGCCGCGGCCTTCTTGGCGCAGATAACTTTCGCCAGAAGGATCCATTACATGGGGATGCTCGGTGTCGCGCTCATAGATCTCCGGGATCTCGTCTGTGACAATGTACTGATGCTCCATCGGATGCAGCGGCAGGTAGACGCCGGCCATTTGCGCCACTTCACGTGCCCATAAACCGCCCGCATTCACCACGTGCTCGGCATGAATCGTGCCTTTTTCGGTCACCACATCCCAGCTGCCATCAGGGCGAGAATTGGTCTCTAAGACTTTGCAATGGGTGATGATTTCGGCGCCGCCCATACGTGCAGCCTTGGCATAGGCATGGGTTGTGCCCGACGGATCAAGGTGGCCGTCTAACGGATCATAAAGGCCGCCCAATATGCCGTCGATATTGGTGATGGGGGCGACTTTTTTGATCTCTTCGGGCGACAGGATTTCAGTCTCCAGTCCCATAAACCGGTGTTTGGCGCGTTCTGCCTTCAGCATATCAAAGCGTTCTTGAGTGTCGGCCAATGTCACGCCGCCGACGTGGTGTAGGCCGCATGACATGCCGGTCAGCTCTTCGAGCTCGCGGTAGAGCTTGATGGTGTAACCCTGCAACGCGGCCATGTTGGTGTCACCGTTCAGCGTATGAAACCCGCCCGCTGCATGCCACGTTGATCCGGACGTCAATTCAGATCGTTCCAACAACATGATGTCGGACCATCCCATCTTGGTCAGATGGTAGAGAACCGAACAGCCAACGACGCCACCGCCGATAACACAGACTTGAGTTTGGGTTTTCATCGCAGCGCTCCTTAGTCTTAGATTTAAGACATTGAAAAGCGCACGTCGCGTACCGGCAAGCCGGAATGCGACATTCCCCGTCGTTTGCAGCGACAGTGACTAAAGCTTGCGGACTTTTAGCTGGGTCAGTCGGTTTTGTTCGCGCGATGCAACCTCAAAACGGAAACCATGGAAACTGAAGCATTGTCCAACCACAGGGATCATCTGCGCCTCATGGATCACCAGACCCGCAACGGTGTTGGCCTCGTCATCTGGCAAAGACCAATCGGCGGCCCGGTTCAGGTCGCGAATGGTCATGCCGCCATCAATCAGGAAATTTCCGTCCGGGGCCGGTTCAAGCGAAAGCCGTTCGTCATCATCGTACTCGTCCGTGATTTCACCGACGATCTCTTCGAGGATATCTTCCAGCGTAATCAGGCCTTGCAGCGCACCGTATTCGTCGACGACCAGCGCAAAATGCGTGTGGCGGCGCAGAAATTCGCGCATTTGATCGTCCAGCGTCGTGGTCTCTGGGACAAAATAGGGCTTCATCGCAACGTCGGTGACATCAAAAGCCGCCAACCCGTGTTCAGACGCCGCAGGCCCTCTGACCAGCGCATCAATGCTGCGCAGCATATCTTTGGCGTGTACGACACCGATAATATTGTCTTGCTCACCGCGGTAAACTGGCATGCGAGTATAGCGTGATTGTAGCGCCTGACTAAGGATGTCCTCAGGCTTGTTATCTGCATTGATCATCTCAATGCCGGAACGATGAAGCATGATTTCTTCAACAGTCCTGTCCCCAAGATCCAGCGCGCCCAGCAATCGGTCGCGATGTTCTTTCTCAACCGCACCTTCGGAATGGCCAAGCGTAATGGCGCCTGCAATCTCTTCGCGGGCCGACAAAACTGCGCTGTCTGGATCTGTCTGAACCCCAAACAGGCGCAAGAGACCTCGGACCAAGATTTGCACCATCGCCACAACCGGCGAGAAGACTAAGATCACAACCTGAATGATCGGTGATACCTTTGCCGCTGCCCGCTCTGCATTGGTAATTGCGTAGGTTTTTGGCAGCACTTCGGCAAAGATCAGGACCAGAAGTGTCATGACCAGTGTTGCCAGTGCGATACCGCTTTCACCAAAGGCACGGGTGAACAGCGCTGTGGCCAAAGAGGCCGCCAGGATGTTCACCAGATTGTTGCCCAGCAGGACGGACCCGATCAGTCGCTCACTGTCTTCGGTCAACAGCAAAGCCCGCTCAGCCCCTTTGTTGCCGCGATCCGCCTGGGATCGCAACTTGCCGCGAGAGGCAGCAGTCAGGGCCGTTTCAGAGCCTGAGAAAAAAGCAGACAACACCAGCAGCCCCAAGATGGAGGCCGACGTAATCCAGAATGCAGTGTCAAAAACAGTCGGGTCGATCATCATTCGTCCGATTTATGGAAGCAATAATTTGGTTATGGGGCGCTGCCGCTGCTCTTTCAAGGGCGGGTTATCTAGCCCTGTGCCAACGGATGATGGTTCAGGACCAGATCTTTCATCCGCTCGTCCAAGACGTGGGTGTATATTTCCGTGGTGGCGATGTCGGCATGACCCAGCAAGGTCTGGATACTTCTTAGATCTGCGCCATTTGCCAATAAATGGGTGGCAAACGCATGGCGCAAAGTATGTGGTGTGACCGTATGCGCAGGAATATCGGCGGCGACTGCAATTTCCTTGATCAGCGTGAAAAATCGGACGCGGGTCAAATGCCCACTTTTGGCGCGTGACGGAAATAGCACAGCAGAGAGCGGTTTGCCATTTTCGACGCGCTGACGTTCTTCCTCGGCCTCCCGCCAAAGTAACCACCTAGCCAAGGCTTCTTTGGCGGGAGGCGACAGTGGAACTAGGCGCTCCTTGTTTCCTTTGCCTCGGATCAGCAACAGTTTTGGACTGCCTCGCGCGGCTGCCACCGGCAGTGATACCAGCTCTGTCACTCGCATCCCGGTCGCATAAAGCAACTGCATCAAGCAGTAGTTTCGCAACCGATCACCCTCAGATCTACCGTGGGATTTGGCGGCCAAAAGCAGCTGGTCAACTTCTTGAGGGGTCAGGGTTTTGGGCAATCTCATATCGCGCCCCGGTCCTTTGATTTGAACTGCAGGATTATCTGTGCGCCAATTTTCATCAAGCGCAAAGTTGTAAAATTGTTTGATAGCAGACAATCTGCGTGCCCGAGTGGATTTGGCTAAACCTTCGCCCTCAAGACCAATTAGATAGTCTTCGATATCCTTGCGGGCTGCAGCTTTTAAGCCCAATTTTTGTTCTAACAGCCAATTTTCGAAATTAACCAAGTCCCGACCGTACGCCAATAAAGTATTTTCTGCGGCATTCAGTTCGGCAGCCTGCGCGTCCAAAAACGTTGAGATCCATTTGCTCATTACACACTTCCTAGAATAATTAACTGTAAAGCAGCTCGTCGTGCGATATCTTCTAGCCCCGCCATCCTGAACAGTCGCAGTGCATCTTCAAGGTCGTCGGCATCTGAATTATCTTTGCTCAGTTGACGAGATGCCAGAAGAAGTGCCTCTCCCAACCTGCCACGGTCCAGCAACCAGCTATAACGTGACGGTATATCCGTGCCAGAAAATGCACTGGAAATCGCCATTAAAGTTGCAGTTTGCCGCGGTGGTTGGGCAGGTTGGCCGCGTGCGATCGCAAATAGAAATGCCTCATTGGGACTTTGTGGAACGGCGCGTTGGGCGACCAGTTCATAGCGCGGCGACAGCAATCCAATTCGCCGGGCCAACATTGCGGCATCTGTCGTCAAGGGTAAGCGCAGCAGACGTTCAGCATAAACCGTTGCAAACGGTACTTCGAGGCCGGCGGCGCGCATCGCACCCCAAGCGTGGGGCAGGGCGGCAGTCACTGCTGAGATTTCTCCGGCCAGCAGCGCTTCATCAAAGCGCTGCAACGCGGCTACGCGGTCCCAAACACCACCTGATGCCGCTGGTACCCGGTCGGTGTAGATGTCCAACCAAACAGATGGCGGAATGGCCCCGCTGCGCAACAACCGCTCTGACGCATCCAATTGCGCGCGCCATCCAGCCACATCCGACAGATCCGAATGGGCAAACGCCAATGGCAGACCCGAGGAGGGAGGACGCTCACCCAACGCCACCCGCAGTTGGTAGCGCAAAGGTGTCGCGTTGGTCTCGGGCGGCAAGGGGCCGTCGTCTTCAAACAAATCTGGATCAAGAAAGCGCGCGATCAGCTCTGCGTCATCCTCAGCAATAAAGCCGAGCGCCGCACCAGTTCCCAGCGACAGGGCCGCGGCTGACCAATCACCAGTTCGTGCCAAACAGAAAATCCGGGCAGTAAACGTGGGCGCAATATCGGGATTTGCCCGCATGGTTGCGCACGCCCGACGTTCGTCTCCACTCAGCAGGCTGACATCGAACCACCGGCGAAATATCTGGGGGGAGCTGGGACCGGCCCGCTCCATCAGTGCGCGCGCAGGTTCTAGTGCGCCGCGCGCCAGCAAAAGGTCCAGACGCGCCAGAAATAATCCTGCCTCGGTCCCCGCGTTAAGTGGTGGGTCAAGTTCAGCAAGTGCCAGTTGTTGGGTAAAGGCAAGAATAGCAGGCAGTCCTTCATAGGGCTGCGCGCGCATCAGATTGGCAAGCGTCTCAACGGAACTGTCCCCCCACAAATTGGCAGGCAAACCCGTAACACTGGCAGGCAAAATACCGACAGCATCCAAACTCACTGCACCAATTGGCATGACAGTAATTTGGGTGGGCGAGGCGGATTGGACCACATTCGCATGCGGTCGGGTGATGCTTTCCGATAGCCAGTCGGGAGCGTCAAAAACTGGTTCTTGCGCAAAACTGGATGTTGCAAAGAACAGTGACAAGAAGAACGATTTAATCGACATCCAAAACAACTGGTAAACTAATCTGACTCGTCTCGGGCTTCAAAAACCCTGAATAGGAGTACCCCACAAGTCCGATTATCCCTAAAATAATCAATAGAATCAATAATCTAAGTAATCTCCGCATCATATGTCCTGCCTGAACGCGCAGCGTTTGCCGCTGCATTGGTTTCCATATAAGTCATGGTGAGTGGAATTACGCCACCTTGCAGGGAAAGATTCTTAGCTATGGGCGAAACCATGCCAATCCAATCACTTGATCTGCAAAAGACAATTGTCTTTGTGGGTATGATGGGTTCCGGCAAAACCGCCATTGGCAAAGCGTTGGCCGCCAAACTGCAGGTTCCGTTCCGCGATTCTGATGCGGTGATTGAGGACGCGTCCTGCCTAAGCATCGCAGAAATATTTGAGCGCTACGGTGAGCCGTTTTTTCGCGATAAGGAAAGCAGGGTCATCTTGCGCCTGCTGGAACACCCCCCTTGCATCCTGTCAACGGGGGGCGGCGCATGGCTGTCGCCAGAAAACCGGGCAGCAATCGATAAGATTGCCGTTTCGGTCTGGCTAAAGGCAGATGTTGATCTGCTGTGGTCACGGGTGCGCCATAAGACGACCCGTCCCTTGCTGCGCACCGCCAATCCGCGCGCAACCCTGGCTGAGATTTCTGCGGCCCGAACCCCTGCATATGAGACGGCACAGGTGCAGATTGAGACGCAGCCTAATTGGAGCATTGAGGACACGACAAATGCGGTTCTTCACGCCCTGATTGCCACCCAAATTGTGAAAGTCACCTGATGAGCCTGACCCAAACCGTTCACGTGCCTTTGGGCGACCGCGCCTATGATGTGCGCATTGGCGCCGGGATATTACACGATGTTGCGACCCATATGGCACCGTTCCTGCAGCAACCACGCTGTTTTATTATAACTGAGGAACGGGTCGCGGGGCTGCATCTGGCGACATTGACCAAGGCGCTGGCGGCCGGTGGCATCACAACACAGGCGCTGATCTTGCCTCCGGGTGAGGCGACAAAAGGCTGGCCTGAATTTACCCGAACTGTTGAGTGGTTGCTGGAGCAGCGCGTAGAGCGGCGCGATATCGTCGTGGCGTTTGGTGGCGGTGTGATTGGCGATCTGGTCGGTTTTGCGGCAGCCGTGTTGCGCCGTGGTGTGCGGTTCGTACAGATCCCGACAACCCTTCTGGCGCAGGTCGACAGCTCGGTGGGTGGTAAGACCGGTATCAATTCTGTCTGTGGCAAGAACCTGATTGGCGCGTTCCACCAACCTGTGCTGGTCTTGGCTGACATCGATCTGCTTGGTACATTGCAGCCGCGCGACTTTTTGGCGGGTTATGGTGAGGTCGCCAAATATGGGCTGTTGGGCGACAGTGCGTTTTTTGATTGGTTGGAGCAAAATGCACCAGCATTGGCCGCCGGTGACACGTCCTTGCGGGCCGAGGCGGTGCGCCATTCGGTGCAGATGAAGGCCGATATTGTCGTGCGCGATGAAACCGAAATGGGTGACCGCGCACTTTTGAACCTTGGGCATACATTTGGTCATGCTCTAGAGGCCGCAACCGGCTATTCAGACCGATTGTTGCACGGCGAAGGAGTTGCGATCGGGTGTGCCCTAGCGTTTGAGGTGTCAGCCCGATTGGGCCTGTGCAGTCAAGAAGATCCAAGCCGGGTTCGCGCCCACCTAAGCGACATGAACATGATGGGTGATCTGACTGATATCAAAGGAGATTTGCCAAACGTTGATGCACTGATTGACCTGATGGGGCAGGACAAAAAGGTGCTTGATGGCCAGTTGCGGTTTATCCTCGCACGTGGAATTGGCCAAGCGTTTGTCACCGCAGACGTCCCAATTGAGACGGTTCATTTGGTTTTGTCCGACGCGCTTGCGCAGCGCCGCTAGATCATTGGAATTTCAGTCTGAGCCGCGATATGGTTCTACATATTGCAGGGCCATATCCCAAGGAAAGAAGATCCATGTGTCCTGACTGACGCCGGTGATGAAGGTGTCAACCATCGGCTCACCTTTGGGCTTTGCATAAACCGTGGCGAAATGCGCGTTTGGGTACATCGCCCGCACAACCTCCAGGGTTTTGCCAGTATCAACCAAATCGTCGATCACCAAGACACCAGTTCCGTCACCCATCATCTCGTGTGGGGGCTGGGTCAAAATCACAGGTTCGCTTTGGGATTGATGGTCGTAGGATCTGATTGAGATCGTGGTGACCTGACGGATATCCAGTTCGCGCGCGACAATCATAGCGGGCGCCATGCCACCACGGGTGATTGCCACGATAGCATTCCAGCTACCGTCCTTGCCGGGGCCGCGTTTATCCAGCCGCCAAGCAAGTGCGCGGCTGTCGCGGTGGATCTGATCCCAACTGATGTGAAAGCCTTTTTCGTGGGGAAGGGGCGTGACCATGAATTAGCCGTCCTTCTTTTCGAGAGTCATGTCCGGCGATTCTGGGTTCTTCATGCCAATAACATGATAGCCCGCGTCGACATGATGGATCTCGCCGGTTACAGCACTGGACATATCAGACAAAAGATAGAGCGCGGATTGCCCAACCTCATCTTGCGATACCGTCCGGCGCAGCGGGCTGTTGTTCTCATTCCACTTCAAGATATAGCGGAAATCACCGATACCAGAGGCTGCGAGCGTCTTGATGGTCCCGGCTGAGATCGCATTGACCCGGATACCGTCGCGCCCAAGATCTTCGGCCATATATCGAACACTGGCCTCAAGTGCGGCCTTGGCGACACCCATAACATTATAATGCGGCATGACCTTTTCGGCGCCGTAATAAGTTAACGTCAGCAAGCTGCCGCCTTTGTGCATCATCTTTTCGGCCCGCTGACAGATCGCAGTGAAGGAATAAACTGAGATATTCATCGACATCGCGAAATTGTCCAACGAGGTATCGATGTAGCGGCCGCGAAGCTCATTCTTGTCCGAAAATCCGATTGCGTGAACCACAAAATCTAAGTTGTCCCATGCCTCACCAAGGCTTTCGAACAACGCGTCCATGCTGGCCGGATCGCCGACGTCGCAAGGTAGCACAAGTGTGCTGCCAACTTGGCCAGCCAACGGAATAACACGCTTTTTGAGTTGATCGCCTTGGTAGGAGAAGGCAAGTTCGGCCCCCTCTGCAGCGCATGCTTTTGCGATGCCCCAAGCGATTGATTTGTCGTTGGCGAGCCCCATAATCAGGCCGCGTTTTCCTGTCATCAACCCCATAGATGTTCCTGCACAAATTGTTTTCATTGCTTATGACTCGGTTTAGGCCAAGCGGGGGGGACGATCAAGCGCTGGTCGATGCTCTTGTTCCAACATAGAAGACAACCACGTGTACTTAGAAACCATTTACCCGAGGCGATGATGACTGACCGTACCGGAATTTTTGCAGGCAATGACCCGTTTGAGCTGGCGCAACAGTGGTTGGCTGAGGCTGCTCGCACCGAGCCTGAGGACGCAAACGCGATTGCTTTGGCCAGCGTTGACGCCTTGGGCATGCCAAATGTCCGGATGGTTCTGCTAAAAGAAATTGAAGCGGATGCGTTTGTTTTTTATACCAATTACGACAGCGCCAAGGGTCAAGAAATCCTTGCCTCGGGCAAAGCAGCGTTTGTGATGCATTGGAAATCTCTGCGCCGTCAAATCCGCGTGCGTGGTGTCGTTGAGCGTGAAGACGGCCCGATAGCCGACGCCTATTACAATTCCCGGTCTCTCGAAAGTCGTCTTGGGGCCTGGGCGTCAGCACAGTCACGCCCGTTGGACAGCCGCGGTTCATTAATCGCTGAGGTGGCCAAGGCCACAGCCCAGCAAGGTCTGCTGCCATCCCGTCCGCCGTTTTGGGGAGGGATCCGGATCCGCCCCGAGGAAATCGAATTCTGGGCTGATGGGGCTTTCAGGCTTCATGATAGGTTTCAATGGCGTCGTTCGAACCTGACAGGCCCTTGGGACATTTCCCGTCTAAATCCTTAGGTTCAGTAGTTTATTCCTATAAAAGAGATTATTTTACATATTTGTGATGCACAAAACGTTACTGTGCTGTTGTTAAACGTAAATAACTTCTTGCGCGGACAAGAAAAAAAACATTCTTGTTCTAAAGAGCGTTTTAGAAATGAGAATTAATGCTAATGGACAGCCACGGTATTAAGCTTGAATCCTCTGTCATGGGGACAGTTAAGTGGTTCGATGTCAGCAAGGGGTTTGGTTTCATCGTTTCTGATTCTGGTGGGCCCGATATTTTGCTACATGCAAATGTCCTGCGCAATTTCGGCCAAGGCTCAGTTTCAGAAAACTCCCGGATCGAAGTTATAGTACAAGAGACCGCACGCGGCGTTCAGGCTCAGGCGGTCTTGGCAATTGATCCGCCTGCCTACGGCGAGGGCGATTTCGAGATGGATATGGAAGGCTGTAGCGAGCCGACCGGCCCTCACTTGGCAGCGCGCGTAAAATGGTTCGACAAGGCAAAAGGCTTTGGCTTTGCCAATGTATTCGGGCATCCAGAAGATGTGTTTGTCCATGTTGAAGTGCTGCGCCGATTTGGGTTGGCTGATCTGCAGGCTGGGGAGGCTATTTGCATTCGCATAAGCGAAGGACCTCGTGGTCAGATGGCCGCCGAAATTCGCAGCTGGGATTTTGTCGAGGAGGTCTAATGTTAGTATTTCGTGTTGCCGTTGTTTGGGTGGCTCTGTGCTCTGCGGCGATTGCCAGCTGCACAGAGGGCCGCGTTGAGCTGCGTGGTGAATGGGGCCAAGCCCGATTCAATGTGGAGATCGCGGATACCGCGGCAGAACGGTCCCTAGGGCTGATGAATCGCGAAAATATGGCCAGTGCTGCTGGCATGTTGTTTTTGTACGAAAACCCCCAAACCGTTAATTTCTGGATGCAAAACACGCTGATCGCGTTGGACATGATCTTTGTTGATGAGGCCGGCGTTGTAAGGCGCATCCATGAAAATGCGATTCCCCTTGATCGTACAGCAATCCCCGGAGGCCCGGATATACTGGCGGTCCTGGAAATTAATGGCGGAATGTCCGCACTTTTGGGAATTGATGTGGGGACAACCCTGCGTCATCCCGGCTTACCACAGGGCCTTGCGGCCTGGCCGTGTGAATAAGTTGAAATCAGGCCTTTTCAACGGCGCATAGTCGCGGTAACAGAACGTCGTCGGGGCGTAGCGCAGCCTGGTAGCGCATCTGTTTTGGGAACAGAGGGTCGGGAGTTCGAATCTCTCCGCCCCGACCACATCACACAATATGTCGTTGTTTTGTCACGGGTTCGTGGCGGCGCAACGCGTTAACGAATAGTCGGATTTTTGCGCAGAGTTTTGTGCAGGGCTGTGAACAAGTTTGGCTAAGCATCCACGTTGTAACAGATTTTTGAAGTTGCAGCTTGTGGGCCAGCTTAGGGGTGAATCACATTGACCAAGGGCGAATTGCCCGTAACGGCTTTTGCAACAAAAATATCGTCTACGAATATCTAAAAAACCCGTTGACCGCATAGGTGGAAATACGTCAGTTTGTGTTCATCGGGTTAACTGCCACTAGATATAGTGGGCGCGGCCTACCACGGGACAAATTGAGATACTCTGTAACATTCCGCGCAAACGTATCGTGTTTGCGGCGAAATGGGCGGGGCTCTCGCATTCTCGGATGCATGATGCGGCAAGAGCGGGAACACGCTGGCACGCCGTTTCGAAAACAAATTTAAGAGGCAGCTATGAAAATCGAACGCCGTTTCACTACAGAAAGCTCCGGTGCCTACGGAGATTTGGAATTTACTCTGACATCGTCGGAGATTCGTAACCCTGACGGTACAACCGTGTTCAAACTGGACAACGTTGAAGTGCCCGTTGGTTGGAGCCAGGTGGCCTCTGATGTGATTGCGCAGAAATATTTTCGCAAAGCTGGTGTTCCCGCAGCGCTTAAACCTCTCAAAGAAAAAGGCATCCCGTCCTTTTTGTGGCGTCAGGTCCCTGATGAGGATGTTTTGGCGAAATTGCCGGAACATGAGCGCTTTGGTGGCGAGACTTCGGCAAAACAGGTTTTCCGCCGTCTCGCAGGGGCTTGGGCCTATTGGGGCTGGAAAGGTGGCTATTTCACAGATGAGTCGGACGCCAAGACTTATTTTGAGGAAATGCAGTTGATGTTGGCGCGCCAGATGGCAGCGCCGAACAGCCCGCAATGGTTCAACACAGGCCTTCATTGGGCCTACGGCATCGATGGCCCGGCGCAGGGTCATTATTATGTCGACCACAAGTCCGGCAAGCTAACTAAATCGACCAGCTCCTATGAGCACCCACAACCCCACGCCTGCTTCATCCAGTCCGTCAGCGATGATCTGGTGAATGAGGGCGGTATCATGGATCTGTGGGTCCGTGAGGCACGTCTGTTCAAGTATGGTTCCGGCACAGGGACAAACTTCTCTTCGCTGCGAGGTGCGGGCGAGGCGCTGTCAGGCGGCGGGCGCTCTTCGGGTCTGATGGGGTTTTTGAAAATCGGTGACCGCGCAGCAGGCGCCATCAAATCTGGTGGCACAACTCGGCGGGCGGCCAAGATGGTCATCATCGATGCTGATCATCCCGATATCGAAGAGTTCATTAACTGGAAAGTCATCGAGGAGCAAAAGGTTGCCAGCATTGTTGCGGGCTCCAAGATGCACGAAGCCCGGTTGAATGAGATCTTTGCGGCAATCGCCGCATGGGATGGATTGTTAGAAGATGCAGTTGATCCAACCAAGAACGAAAGTTTGAAAAGTGCAATTCGCGCGGCCAAAAAAGTTTGCATTCCAGAGACATATGTCAAACGCGTGTTGGATTATGCAAAGCAGGGTCACACGTCTATAGAATTTCCGACCTATGATACGGACTGGGATAGCGAAGCGTATAGCTCAGTTTCGGGCCAAAACTCGAACAACTCGATCCGGGTCACAGACGCATTCTTGGACGCGGTTGAAAAAGATCTAGACTGGGAACTGATAAATCGGACAACGGGTACAGCGGCCAAAACGATGAAGGCGCGCGATCTGTGGGAACAGGTAGGCCACGCAGCATGGGCCTGTGCCGACCCAGGCATCCAATATCACGACACGATTAATGCATGGCATACTTGTCCTGAAGATGGCGCGATCCGTGGATCAAACCCATGCTCCGAATACATGTTCCTTGATAATACGGCCTGTAATTTGGCCTCAATGAACCTGCTTACACTCTATCATGACGGCGTGTTCGACTCTGAGGGTTATATCCATGCGACCCGCCTTTGGACGCTGACACTGGAAATCTCAGTGATGATGGCGCAGTTCCCATCCAAGGAAATTGCGCAGCGCAGCTATGATTTCCGGACTTTGGGCCTTGGCTACGCAAACATTGGCGGTTTGCTGATGAATATGGGCTACGGCTATGACAGCCCCGAAGGTCGTGCAATGTGTGGCGCCCTGACGGCGCTGATGTCGGGTGTGTCTTATGCGACGTCTGCTGAAATTGCCGGTGAATTGGGTGCGTTTAACGGGTTTGAGCGCAACCGGGAGCATATGTTGCGTGTGATCCGCAACCACCGCAACGCAGCCTACGGCAAAACCAATGGTTACGAGGGGTTGGCGATTGCGCCGGTTCCGCTTGATCATGGCAATTGCCCCGACCAAACGCTGGTATCTTTGGCCAAACAAGCCTGGGATGAGGCGCTGAGCCTTGGGGAGAAAAACGGGTATCGTAATGCTCAGACGTCAGTCATTGCGCCCACAGGCACAATTGGCTTGGTGATGGATTGCGACACAACCGGGATTGAACCTGATTTTGCCTTGGTGAAATTCAAGAAGCTGGCCGGTGGCGGTTATTTCAAGATCATCAACCAGTCGGTGCCAGGTTCACTAGAAATGCTGGGCTATTCATCGTCGCAAATCGAAGAGATCGTTGCCTACGCAGTTGGTCATGGCACCATAGGAAATGCACCTGGGATCAACCACACATCGCTGATTGGTCATGGATTTGGCCCGGCAGAGTTGGAAAAGATTGAGGCTGCGTTGCCGTCAGCCTTTGATATCCGCTTTGTCTTTAACCAATGGACCATTGGTGACGAGTTCTGCACCAAGACATTGGGTATTCCCGCCGCCAAGCTGAACGACCCAACCTTTGACTTGTTGCGCCATTTGGGCTTTAGCAAAGGCGATATTGAGGCTGCCAACAACCACGTCTGTGGAACGATGACGCTGGAAGGCGCGCCGTTCCTGAAGGAAAAGCACCTCAGCATCTTTGATTGTGCCAACCCATGCGGAAAAACCGGTAAGCGGTTCTTGAGCGTCGACAGCCATATCTACATGATGGCTGCTGCACAGAGCTTTATTTCGGGTGCGATTTCCAAAACGATCAATATGCCGAACAATGCGACGATTGAGGACTGCAAGAAGGCCTATGAGCTGAGCTGGTCCTTGGGTGTGAAGGCAAACGCACTTTACCGTGACGGATCGAAACTGTCTCAACCGCTGGCAGCAGCCTTGGTTGAGGATGACGACGAAGCACAAGAGACATTGGAAAGTGGCACACCGATAGCAAAGGCCTATGTGCTCGCCGAAAAGATCATCGAGAAGGTCATCGTCAAAGAGATCATCCGCTCGCACCGCGAGAAGATGCCGCAGCGGCGCAAGGGTTACACCCAAAAAGCGATGGTTGGCGGTCACAAAGTGTATTTACGCACGGGTGAGTACGAAGATGGCGCCTTGGGTGAAATCTTTATCGACATGCATAAAGAGGGCGCAGGCTTTCGCGCGATGATGAATAACTTCGCTATCGCGGTGTCGGTTGGTCTGCAATATGGCGTGCCACTGGAAGAATTCGTCGATGCCTTCACTTTCACCAAGTTTGAGCCAGCAGGCATGGTGCAAGGTAATGACAGCATCAAAAATGCGACCTCTATTCTGGACTATATCTTCCGTGAGCTGGCGGTCAGCTACCTGGATCGGACGGATCTGGCGCATGTGAAACCAGAAGGTGCCAGCTTTGATGATGTGGGTCGCGGATCGCACGAAGGTGCGTCTAACATCCAAAAGTTGTCAGACAGTGCTGCTTCCAAGTCTTTGGAAGTGCTGAAGCAAATCAGCTCAACTGGATATCTGCGTAAGCGGGTCCCACAAGAGTTGGTGGTGCTGCAAGGCGGCGGTCAAATAACCGCAGCGGTAGCGTTCAGCGATGCCGCTGATCCGGTTGCTGTGTTGCAAACACTGGTGCCCGAGGTGTCATCAAGCACTGCGATCTCGTCTGGTTCAGTGTCTGGGGCGGTATCGATGAACCTCCGCGCGAAGGCTAAGATGCAAGGCTATGAGGGCGAGGCATGCGGAGAGTGCGGAAACTACACGCTGGTGCGCAATGGCACCTGCATGAAGTGCAACACTTGCGGCGGGACAAGCGGCTGTAGCTAACAAGATCGGGCGTGTTCCTTTGCTGGGAACGCGCCTGTTACACGGGGCGGGTGCGCTCGCCCCCGACGCGGTTCAGGCCGCAGGCAGAAACCGGGCGGTTATAAACACAGAGCCTGAACAGCGAACCTGGGGAAGCTTCGGCTTCCCCTTTTTCTTTGTTTGGGAGACGGATTAAAAGGAGCCCCTTGGCAGGCGCCTTCTGGTTTGATTTGCGTCCACGCAGGTTGGGGCGCTGCCCCAAACCCCGGAGTATTTCGTTCAAGAAAAATCTGAAATCAGCGTTCGGGGATTAAGCCGCGCGGACTGAACCGCAGCATCAACAGCAAGAAGAGGCCCATTGTCAGCAGCCGCATATGGGCAACCGAGCCCATTAGATGCAGGCGCAAGGCGTTATCTTCGGCCATACCAGAGGTCAGAATGGTCATTAATAATGCGCCGATCGGTTCCACTTGAATCCAGAGCCACCAGACCAGAAAGCCACCCAAAACTGCGCCCCAATTATTGCCGGAGCCGCCGACGATCACCATGACCCAAACCAGGAACGTAAAGCGCAGCGGCTGATAGGTGCCGGGCACAAGCTGGCCGTCTAAAGTCGTCATCATCGCGCCGGCCATGCCGCACACAGCAGATCCGAGGATGAAGATCTGCAGATGTCGCGCTGTAACGTTCTTACCCATGGCTGAGGCTGAGACCTCATTATCGCGGATCGCGCGCATCATTCGCCCCCACGGGGAATTCAGTGCCTTTTCGCTAAGCCAGATCAACCCCAGAAGCACGACGATGAAAAGCCCGGCATAGGCCAGTTTGACGGTCACGCTGGAGGCAGTGGTCGGATCCATCCCGAAGCGGGTGGTAAAGGCTAAAAAGCGCTCGCTGACTTGCAGATCGATTTCGTAAGGGACCGGACGGGGTAGGGCAGTGACGTTCTTCACACCACGCGCCAACCAATCCTCATTCTTCAGGACGGAGATAATGATCTCGGCGATGCCAAGCGTCGCAATCGCCAGATAATCAGAGCGCAATCCAAGGGCGGTTTTGCCAATGATCCATGCGGCTCCGGCGGCAAGTAATCCGCCCATCGGCCAAGCCAAGACAATTGGTAGACCCATACCACCAAGATATCCGGTTGCGGCTGGTGTCACACTTTCAACCGCATCAACGGCGGGGTCGAACACGGCCCTGAACAAGAAGAACCCGCCAACCAAGATGATTAGCATAGCGGCAGATCGAATGTTACCCTTCGGCAATCTGCTCCAAGCCAAAATGGCGGCAATAATTGTAGCGCCCCCCAAAAATAGCCCCATCAGCACACCCAGCCCTCCGGCGGCCCAAGCATCTGTGGTTGGTGGCATGGCGATCAAGACGGTAGCCAAACCACCCAAGGCGACAAACCCCATGATCCCAACGTTGAAAAGGCCCGCATAGCCCCATTGCATATTCACGCCCAACGCCATTATCGCAGAGATCAGGCCCATATTGAAAATCGTCAGCGCCGTGTTCCACGACTGTACGAAACCGGTGCCAATAAACAGGCTACCGACCAACAAGAAGAGGATAACGGTCTTGGGCTGAGCCAAAGTCATACCGATTTTCCTTTGAAAAGACCCGTGGGCTTGAACAGTAAGACGATCAGCAAGATGCCAAAGCTGACGGCGAATTTATAGTCTGTTGAGAGAAGCTGCAGGAGCCCGTCTGGTTGCCAATCCTCTGGTCCAAGATATCCAACTACTTTGCGAAAGGCGTAGGTGATGCTGATCTCGGAGAAGGCGATGACAAACCCACCGACAATAGCACCAAGCGGATTTCCAAGCCCCCCGACGATGGCGGACGCAAAAATTGGCAAAAGTAGTTGGAAATAGGTGAATGGCTTGAAGCTTTTGTCGAGGCCATAAAGGACGCCGGCAGTTGTCGCCAAGGCCGCCACGATTAGCCACGTATAAAGTACAACCCGGTCTGGGTTAATCCCTGACAACAGCGCCAGATCCTCATTGTCCGAAAATGCCCGCATGGATTTGCCGGTACGTGTGCGGTTTAGAAACCAGAACAATAACGCCACGACCAAAATTGCCGTCACAATCGTGATGCCCTGAGAGGTGCGAAAGGCCAGCCCCTCATCAAGACCGGTCAGTGCCTTAAACGTACGCGTGGAAATGATGAATCGCTCGCCATCAGCAAAGCGCTGGTCATCGGGGCCAATGATAAAGCGGACTAAGCCGTTCATTATAAACATCACACCAAGCGAGGCGATGACGTAGATCACCGGTTTGGCCTTTTGCTGCCGGTAGAATTGATAGACTAACTTATCTGTCCCAACGACTAAAAGACAGGTCGCCGCGATCCCAAAGGGCAGGGCCAAAAGGGCAGTCGGCAATGGGCCAAGGCTAACGCCCATCCCTTGAAAGCCCCAAGTTACCAAAATGGTAACCATCGCGCCAAAGGCCATGGTGTCGCCATGTGCGAAATTGGAAAACCGCAGGATGCCATAGATCAAGGTGACGCCAAGTGCGCCCAAGGCCAATTGTGCGCCGTAAGCGGTGGCCGGAACGATCACGAAATTGGCCAGAGCCACAATAGAGTTCAAGAAGTCCAAGGTTCAGAGATCCTCACATATGCCAAAGTAGGAGACGGCAAAACTGCCGGAAGCCGTAAAATGGGCGGTCATCAATGCAGTGTTGTCGGCGTTGATTGAGATCATCTCGGTCGGGCCACCCTCAGCGGAGCTGGCATAAACCCGGGGAAATTGGCCCTCAAGGCTGATCTGTTGAGTGGTTGTCGTGCTGATAACGCGTGAAATGTACAACTGGCTTTCGTGGTTCAGCGTGCTGATCTCAATGCCATAGGCGCTTTCGGTGCAATCTTGGCCAGCGACGCATTCGCCTGTGAAATCACACCGATAGGGTTCAGCGGAGGCCGGGACCGCAACAAAAGCCGCCAGTATCATCATATGGAGAATTCTGCCCATCCTCATCCGCCCAGAAAACTCCGACGGACTTCGGGATCTTCCAGTAGGGCCTTGCCGGTATCGGTGAACGCGTTGCGGCCTTGCACCATCACATACCCCTTGTCGGCAATCGCCAACGCCTGGCGGGCATTTTGTTCAACCATCAAGATCGAGATCCCGGTGCGGGCCACCTCGATGATCCGATCAAACAGCTCATCCATCACGATGGGAGAAACACCAGCCGTCGGTTCATCCAGCATCAAGACACTAGGTTGGGTCATCAACGCGCGCCCAACGGCGACTTGCTGACGTTGCCCCCCGGACAATTCACCTGCTGGCTGGGCACGTTTGTCTTTCAAGATTGGAAACAGATCGTAGACTTGGGCCAATGTGTCGGAAAAATCGTCCGGCCGCAGGAAAGCGCCCATCTCCAGGTTCTCTTCGACCGTCAAAGACGTGAAAATGTTTGAGGTTTGCGGCACAAATCCCATCCCCTTGGCGACACGTGCCTGCGGCGAAAGCTTGGTGATATCCTCACCATTCAGGCGCACCGCCCCATCACGCACATTCAACATGCCAAAGATCGCCTTCATCGCGGTTGATTTTCCGGCACCGTTCGGGCCAACAATCACAGCGATTTCTCCTTTGTTGACCGAGACAGTACACGCATGCAGGATATCTGCGCCTGTGCCATAGCCACCTGTCATCTGATCACCGATCAGGAATGGTTCAGACATGTTTGGCCCCTGTCTTTTTCTTGGTCACAATACTCAAAACTCGCCCCATCAACCGGCACTGGCCGCTGTTTTATTCTTCAGACCGGTGCCCAGATAGGCCTCGATCACTTGCTCATTGGCTTTGATCTGCTGAATTGTGCCTTCGGCCAACACATGGCCCTCAGCCATCACAATCACCGGGTCACACAGACGTCCGATGAAATCCATGTCATGCTCAATCATGCAAAATGTATAACCGCGCTCTTGGTTCAGGCGTAGGATCGCATCGCCGATTGTGTTCAGTAGGGTGCGGTTCACACCGGCACCGACTTCGTCCAGAAACACGATCTTGGCATCGACCATCATAGTCCGACCCAGTTCTAACAGCTTCTTTTGCCCACCAGACAAGTTACCAGCTTTCTCATCCGCCAGATGATCGATCGTCAGAAATTCCAGAACCTCATCGGCTTTTTTTGCCAATTTACGTTCTTCTGCCTCAATTTTGGCACGCGCAAACCAAGTGTTCCACAATGTCTCTCCGGATTGTCCGCTGGGAACCATCATCAGGTTCTCACGCACTGTCATGGAGGCGAATTCATGGGCGATCTGAAAGGTCCGCAACAATCCTTTTTCGAACAGCGCATGTGGCGGCAGGCCAGTGATATCTTCGCCGTCCATCGTGACGCGCCCAGAGGTTGGTTTAAGAACGCCTGCGATCACATTGAATAGTGTGGTTTTCCCGGCACCGTTTGGCCCGATCAACCCAGTGATTGAGCCTGATTTGATCTCAAGAGATGCGCCATCCACTGCGTGAAAGCCCCCGAAATGCTTGTGGATGTCTTCTACGATGATCATAAAATGCCCCAACCTACAAAGATCGCAGCCCGGTAATTAGACCGGGCTGCGTTCATGGTAACTCTTAGATGAGTTTAGCGGTACTGCGCTGTCGTGATCTCACCACCGGTGATCTCGATCTCACGGTAGTTGCCGGCACTTTCGCCGCCACCGATCAACTCAACAGCTGACGCACCCAAATAGTCGATGTCGCCGCCTGCCGCGAGGATCTCAAGACCGCGGGCCAATTCACCAGGCAAAATCAATTCACCTGGCGCGTTGGCCACGTCCATGATGTGCGCTGCGTAATCGCTTGGTTCAACTGAACCGGCGGCTTGCATGGCAAACATCATCAACGCTGCTGCATCATAGCTCTCTGGCGAGAATGGCGAAGTGCCATCAAAGCCCGCTGCTGTTGCCATCGCTGTATACAGGCTTGCGCCTTCGCTGTCGGTTCCAGGATGTTGGCCGAATGAGCCATCAATATCGGAGCCAAAGTTGTCTTGCAGTGCTTGGCTGATCATGCCGTCTGGGAAGACGAATGTCTCAAACGCGCCAGTGTCCAGTGCGGCCTGAACGATGCCCGATCCACCTTGGTCGACATAACCAGCAACAACCAGAACATCACCACCAGCGGACGCAAGCGCACCAACTTCGGCGGAATAGTCTGCACGGCCGTCTTCATGGGCTGCGACCATTGTCACGGTTCCGCCCGCTGCCTCAAACGCTGCGGCAAAGCTGTCTGCAAGACCTTGGCCATAGTCGTTGTTGGTGTAGGTAACGGCAACTTCATCATAGCCGCGATCCATGATCACCGAGGTCATGACCTGACCTTGGCGTGCATCAGATGGTGCTGTGCGGAAGAACAGACCGTTGTCTTCAACGGTGCTGAGTGCTGGCGATGTGGCGGATGGTGAAATCATGACCATACCGTTGGCGATCGCAACGTTTGACAAGATAGCAGTGGTCACGCCTGAGCAATCTGCCCCAACGATACCTTTGACACCGTCAGATGTGATCAAGCGCTCGGCGGCCGCCGTGGCTGCGGACGCGTCAATGCATGTGCTGTCTGCACGAACTGAGTTGACCGTCATGCCACCCAGAAACGCGCCAGATGCAGTTACCTCAGCCATCGCCAATTCAGCGCCTGCGGCCATCGAAGGGGCTAGCGATTCAATTGGTCCGGTGAAGCCGAGGATGATGCCGATATCAACTGAGTTGTGCCCGTCCGCATATGCGCCCGTGCTCATCAGCGCTGCAGCCGCTGTGGCCGTCAGAAACTTTTTCATTTTTGTCTCCCTAGTTGGACAAGAAATCCGTGGAAGTGACCCTATAGAGGGGTGTTGGGGTTAGGAAGTTGATTTCCTATCTGGCAGTTGATTAAATTTTCCGCTGGATACAAGTGTTTAATTTCGCGAAATATTCTTTGTCCAAGTTTGAGGAGAAAACGATGAGAGTGGGTCATTTCATTTTGCTTTTTACTGGAACCGCCTCGTCAACCTGCGCGATACAGGCTGAAGAGTACGATCTTTCTGTCGGAACCGTAGCGATTACCGCGATGGCAACGGGGCTGGAGGAGCCTTGGGCTGTGGGCTTCCTGCCTGATGGCGGATTTTTGGTGACGCTACGTGGAGGCATACTGCGCCGGTACGATGCTATGGGTGATTTCGTCGAAGTGTCTGGCGTGCCAACTGTCTTTGATGATGGGCAGGGCGGATTGCTGGACGTCCTGATCCCGCGAGATTTTGAACAGAGCGGTGAGATCTTTTTCACAATCGCAGCGCAGCAAGGGCGTGGTGCGGGAACTGCGTTGGTCCGGGCCCGGCTTGATGGTGACTGGTTGCGCAACGTTGAGACAATCTGGGAGATGGAACGCGGCAGTCGGGGTGGCCGGCATTTTGGATCGCGCATCGTTGAGGGGCGCGACGGGATGCTTTATGTGACTGTTGGTGAACGCGGCGACATGCCCTCTGCGCAAGATCTGACGCGCGAAAACGGCTCAGTCATTCGTGTGATGCGTGACGGACGCATCCCTGCCGACAATCCGTTTGTAGATCGTGGTGGCGCGCAGCCAGAGATCTGGAGCTATGGACACCGCAACCCACAAGGCGCCGCAATGGATGGGGCTGGGCAGCTATGGGTTGTTGAGCACGGTGCGCGGGGCGGTGATGAGGTGAACCGCATCATCCGCGGCGCCAACTATGGCTGGCCCGTCATTGCTTATGGCAGTCACTACACTGGCCTGCCCATCGGTGAGGGAACCGCTGCCGAGGGAATGGAGCAGCCAGTGCACTATTGGGACCCCTCAATCGCGCCGTCCGGTGCCACGTTTTATGAGGGCGATCAATTTCCTGGCTGGTCAGGGGACCTGTTCGTCGGTTCGCTGGTCTTTGACTATATCGCGCGGCTGGATCCAGACACCGGCATGAGCGAGGTCGAAAAGATAGCGACGCCGCAAACCGGGCGTGTCCGCGATGTGCGCACCGCCCCGGACGGATCGATTTGGTTCTTGTCCGTTAGCAATAGCGCGCTGTACCGAATTGCCCCACGCTGAGCTTCTAAAGGAGCCCCGGCAGCCAAAGCACGATCCCGGGGAAGGCGATCAACACTGCCACGGTGGCCACGTCAGCCCCGAAGAAAGGTGTGGCCCCGCGGAATACGTCTTGAACACTGATCGGCAATTTCGCGTCCTGAGCGACACCGGCAACAACAAAACAATTTAATCCTATGGGCGGCGTAATCAAACAAAGCTCCGCCATTTTAACCACGATGATGCCAAACCAGATCGCGCATTCCTCCGACGTCATGCCAAAGGCGCTATCGGCCCGTGCAACGCCTTCGCCACCATTCAGGGCGATAATCGCAGGGTAGGTGACAGGCAAGGTCAAGATCAGCATGCCGATGGCATCCATGAACATGCCTAAGATTACATAGACCCCTAAGATCATCAAAAGAATGATGTATGGTGAATAATCTAGGCTGGAAATGAAGGCTGCAAATTCATCAGGCAGGCGTGCAAAACCCAAGAACCGGACATAGATTAGCACGCCCCAGATCATGGTGAAGATCATCACCGTCAGCTTGCCCGCCTCCATCAGCGCGCCACGCAGGTCTTTCCATTTCATACCTTGCCACAGGGCCATCAAAAGAACGACGAACGCGCCCAATGCCCCAGCCTCAGTTGGTGTGGCCCACCCAAAATAGATCGAATAGATAATAATGAAGATCACAAAGAAGATCGGCAACGTGCCCGGTAGGCTTTGAAAACGCTCAGTCCAGGTGAAGCCGCCGACTGGTGGACCCAGGTCCTTGCGCCATTTGGCCATAAAGACGATTAGACCGGCATAGATCAGGGCCGAAACAAACCCCGGAACAAATCCTGCCAACAGCAGTTTGCCCACTGATTGCTCAACGATGATCGCATAGATGACCAAAATGGCCGAGGGTGGGATCAGGGACGCCAATGTGCCGCCTGCGGCGACGACGCCAGCGGCAAATGCCTTGTCGTAACCCACCTTCAGCATTTCTGGGATCGCGATGCGCGCAAAGACCGCTGAGGTCGCGACAGATGCACCAGAGACCGCGGCGAAACCTGCGGTTGCAAACACAGTTGCCACGCCAAGACCGCCGGGCATCCAGCCAACCCACCGTTTAGCCATCTCAAACAGCGCTTTTGTCAGACCCGCATAATAGGCCAGATAGCCGATCAGAATGAAGGTTGGGATCAAGCTAAGCGAATATAGCGTCGCCTTGGAATGTGGCACCTGGCCAGTCAGGCCAATGGCTGTGATCAGACCGCGATCAAATCCTTGGCGCTGCATGAAGAACAAGCAAAGCCCTAGAAAGCCGATAAACGCGGTGGCAAAAGCCACCCTTACGCCGATGATGACCAGAACCACTAGGAAACCAGACAACCACAAGGAGACGTTGAAAATATCGACGCCCTCCATAAGGGCGCGCATGTCGATGTAGCTATCCAACTAGATGTTCCTCTCTGGGTCCATGTCGGACCGGAGTATTTGGACTAAGAAAAACCCGAAAGCGGCCAAGCAGGTGCTGGCGCGGTCTTCGGCTTTATTTCTCATTGAGTTTATCTTCGATCCCTTTGACCGTATCGGCCTCACGGGCCGCCTGGCTCATTGGGTCTTCAGGCAGGGGCACGCCGATCGGACGGTCGGCGTTGGTCCGGATCGCCCGACCAAACCCCCAAAGTTGTAAAACTAGTCGCAGCCAAAGCAGGCTAAGCGAAACTGGTACGATCAATTTGGCTGGCCAAAGTGGTAGCGCGATGTCGATCGAGCTGTCGCGGCTAAAAAGCGGCGCGTTTACATCGAAGCTGCGCCCAAAATGCATCCAAGTGCCGTAAACCAACGCTGTAGTCATCAGCAACATGAATAAGATCGATATCCATTCGGCAAACCACAACCTGCGACCGCGCAATTGCCCGATGACGATATCCATACGGATATGCCCGCCTTCGCGCTGGCAATAGGCCAAGCCCAAAAACGCAAAGGCCGCCATGAATTGTTGGGTCCAATCGACATATCCGGGCACGGGCGCATTAAAGAGTTTGCGCCCCAAAACGTTCCAGACTGCCAGCAGAACCAGCATGAAAATCACAATCCCGCCCGCTAGGTTGAAGTTAGCCTCGACCCTTAAAAGGAGACGATCTAGCCGGGATAGCCGGGAGTTATCGGTCAAGACCGAGGAGGATGAGGACATGTAAAATTGCTCAATCTAGGCAAGCAGGACCCGGACAAATTGCCGGGCCCTGCGTGTTGGTTAGTTGTTGGCGCGATACTCTTCCAACGTGCTGAGCACGAGGTCGTAGAGTTCTTGGCCCGGCAAGCCCTGAGAATTCATGCTTTCGATCCAAGCCGCGTGAATTGGTGCCGCATTTTCCGCAAGCAGTGCCAGCTCAGCTTCTGGAATGGTCACGATTTCTACGCCGCGCTCTTCAAGTAAAGCATCCCAACGTTCCAGCAGCTCACCATAGTTGGCAAGATAATATTCGATTGAGCCATCAACGGCCTCATCAAGAATCGCCTGATATTCTGGGCTTAACGCGGCATAGGCATCAGTGTTGACTACAACTGGGCAGTTCACAGTGCCTGGGTTGAGGTTTTCGGTCCACCAATCGGCAATGTCGATTGTGCGAAAGCTGAGATGCGCATGCTGTGCAAAGGCGACCGTGTCAACAACACCGGACTCCATAGCGTTATACGCTTCGGACGAAGTTACAGACGTTGGCACGCCGCCCACGCTTTCAAACAACTGGCCGATACCACCGGTTGCACGAACACGCATACCGTCAAACTCTGCAATCGCGTCGCGTGGTTCGCCGGTGCCAACCAGATTGTACTGCGGCATTGGGGAGGTCATCAGCAGCCGCGCATTCCAGCGACCCAAATCGGCCTGTGTTGCTGGATGGGCGTAGACTGCGTGGCTGACGGCCACCTCTTCGCGCAAATTGCTGACGCCCAGGAACGGCAGCTCAAGAACTGTGATCGTGGGATTCTTGTCGCGATGATAACCCGCACAGAATTGTGCGACTTCGAACGCTCCGATTGAGATACCGTCAAGGTTCTCGCGGTTGCCAGACAGGCCACCATACGAAATGTTCATGGTGAAATCGCCATTGGTTGCCTCAGACACGGCGTCAGCCATGTAGTGCACATGCTCAGTAAAGGCGCGGCGCTGGCCCCAAAGTGACACGTTCCATTCTTCAGCTAGGGCTTGCCCAACAAAAGACACTGAAAGGACCGCGCCGATCGCGGTCGTGGTAAGATGATTCATGATAGTCTCCCTTTAGCGAGCTATTTTCGTCCCGCGTGCGGCAAGGTTAACTAAGGATCTTCAGAGATACCAACAGAAATTTTCTGTTATGTAACAATCACAACGGGGGACAGGAGATTGTGTTCCTCGAGATTAATGCCCTCACCAATTCGGTCGACCACGGCGAATAGGCCCGGTCCGTGAAGTGGGGTCAAAACTCCGTGCCAGACATTTGCCGCAATATTTATCCCCTGACCGGGTGCGGTCAGAAACGCCTGAGGCAGGGCGGGTGTGCCGTTTTCATCCTTGGCAACCGTCACCAGAAACGGGTGCTGGGTCATCGGCAAAAACGCCTGACTGCCCAATGGATGACGCTCCATCAGGTCCAGCACATAAGGCAGATCCCGCGGGACCGCGTCAAACAAGCTTAGAGCTGCGCGGCCCTCACCCAATTCCAGCACAGCGCGATCATGAAACCGGCCACACAGTCCCTGATTGATCAGCATGTCGGGATCGCCAACAGCCTCAAGAACCTGACCAAAGGGGGCAAACGCCTTAGCTGTCAGCGGCTGCACTACGATTTCTTTCACGCCGTTAATGTTCCAAAGAGGCGCAAACGCGACACCCCGCCATCGGGATAGATATTCAACCGAACATGGGTGACGGGACCAAGGTCAACCAATTCATCGTCAAAGAAATGCTCTTTGTCGGGACCCATTTCTGAGGGTGGCAACAGTTCCTTCCAGAACATTGCATCCGTAATCAGTGCTTTGGTTAATCCGTCGCCAAAGTTACGCAGATCAGCTGCCTGAAGCGACGCTTTGTGTGGATAATTTCCCTTGAAAAACTTGGTATCAATCAAGGCTTTTTCAATCCGGCCCCGCGCGCCAAGCGCGATGACGATCCAGTCGTAACCCGGCTCACGGCGGCGGCGGGTTTCCCAGCCATCGCCCATGTTTTCGCCACGCCCCGGTGCAAGCAGGCGGGTGTAGTCACCATAATGGGCGTCTGAAAGGCCCAGAATGCGGCCACCATTCAACGAGGCCGCAAGATCAATCTGTCCTTTGACTTTAGCTGTATCTAATTTGGGCACGCCAAAAACCCGAAGCCGTGCAACACCCCCATCGGGAAAAATATGCAGGCGCAGATGCGTCCAAGTTCCATCAATATCGCAGCCAAAATAATGATTATCATTTGCGCCAAGCGCCTTATGCGGCAAAATCATGACCCACTGTGCATCCGTTGGTGGAACATCTTCGGCGCAGTTAGTCGCCTCAATCATGCAGGCCGGCGCGTAATTACCAGTAAAATGGCTGGTATCGACATCAAATCCAAGGATCCGCCCGGCGGCGGCCAGTTTAATGATTGCCTCATCGTGACCACCATCGCGGCGGCGCTGGCTTTCCCAGCCATCCATCCATTTGCCGTTATCGTCAAATTTGCCGTCAACGAAGATCGCAGGAGCGTCATCCAGCATCCGCGACAGCGGCGCAAAGAAGTCATTTGTGGACCAAATTGCCTTGGCCCCAAGTCCGGCGGACGCCAGATTGATACCGGTGCGGGCAAAAAGTGGAATTTCGGGGTTCAAGCTTTCAATGGCGGTCATGGGGGCTTTCAAGGCAAAATGGCGTCAAGGCGCAGTCGGGCAATCCGTTCAACTTGACGGCAGGCTTCGGCAAATTCGGTCGCTGTATCGTTATAGATACGCCGCTCAAACGTTGTTAAGATCGTGGTCTTGGTATAGTCGCGAACCGCAATAATAAAGGGAAATCCGTGCTTTGCGGTGTAGGCATTGTTAAGTTGGGTAAAGGTTGCGTGTTCGATCTCTGTCATCGCATCCAGCCCGGCGCTGGCTTGCTCAGACGTGCTTTCACCGGTCAATCGCTTGGCGGCGGCCAGTTTGCCCGCAAGATCGGGATGCGCATTCAAAACACCCAACCGCTCTGTTGGCGTGGCGCTGCGGAACACTCTGGCAAGGGCACTTTGCAAACCGACAGCCGTATCATGGGCGGGACCCAATTCTAGGTCAAAGGCACGGTCCGCCACCCATGGCGAATGCTCGATGATTGATCCATAGGTTGCGACGAAATTTGCCCGGTCCAACAGCGACGGGCGCACGCGAGGGGCAGGGGCCGGATGGGTCGCGGCCCAATGCCGGGCAATATCGATCCGGCGTGCAAACCACACATCCGCATGGCTTTGTGCATATTCAATGAACCGTTTCAACGCCATGACCCGTCCGGGTCTGCCGATCAGTCGGCAATGCAGCCCGATTGACAGCATTTTTGGCACGTCCGCCTGACCTTCGGCATAAAGCGCGTCAAAGCTGTCTTTTAGGTAGGTCTCAAACTGATCGCCGGAATTAAAACCCTGTGGCGTGGCAAATCGCATATCATTTGCGTCCAACGTGTAAGGGATAATCAGCTGATCACGCTCCCCAAACTTTTCCCAATAGGGCAGATCATCGGCATAAGTGTCTGAGACGTAGTCAAACCCGCCATGCTCCGCGACAAGTCGGACCGTGTTTTCGCTACAACGTCCGGTGTACCAACCCTGCGGACGGCTTCCGGTAACCTCGGTATGAAGTCGGACTGCCTCTGCCATATCTCTCGCTTCGAGATCGGCTGACATGTCTTTGTATTCAATCCATTTTAATCCGTGCGACGCGATTTCCCAATTGGCGTCTTTCATCGCCTCAACTTGTGCAGGTGATCGAGCAAGTGCTGTCGCCACGCCGTAAACCGTAACCGGAATCTCATGATCGGTGAACAATCGATGCAGCCGCCAAAAGCCGGCGCGGGCGCCGTATTCGTAAATCGACTCCATATTCCAATGCCGTTTCCCGGGCCATGCGGCGGCCCCGACAATCTCCGACAGGAAGGCCTCTGACGCGGCATCGCCGTGCAAGATATTGTTTTCACCGCCTTCTTCGTAGTTCACAACGAACTGAACAGCGATCTTTGCATCACCCGGCCATTGTGCATCAGGGGCGTTCGGCCCGTGGCCGTGCATATCGCGGGGGTAGCGAGGTGGTGTGATTGGCATGATGCCCTCAAATCTAGCAGACGCCTTGGAATTAGGCTTATATCTTGCCAAAGAGCAAGAACAGCCGACTCTGTCCCCTTGCGGAATGGGTAAGAAATGTCTGAAATGGCTGAGAAACGATCACTGGGGGCGCCATGAATGATGGATATTTGACCACTCACGTGCTGGATACAGCGCGTGGAGTGCCAGCAAAGGGGGTCAAGATTGTCCTCTATCGGGTCTTAGGCGACGATCGTGACAAGATTGCAGAGTTGCTGACCAACACGGATGGGCGCACTGAGACGCCGATCCTGCCAGCAGATAAATTTGCGACAGGCATGTATGAATTGGTCTTTTTCGCAGGTGATTATCTGCGCGCCACCGCCCAAGATCAGGCCGAGCCGTTGTTTTTGGACACAATCGCGATCCGGTTTGGCATAGCAGAGGTCACGCATTACCATGTGCCGCTATTGCTGTCGCCGTTCGGCTATTCGACATATCGGGGCAGTTGATGGAATGGATTGTTCTAACGTCTTGGGCCGAATTCGCCGTCCGGTGGCTGCATGTTATCACGGCGATCGCGTGGATTGGATCCAGTTTCTATTTCATCGCGCTTGATCTGGGTCTGCGCCGCGACCCGCGCCCGGCATCAGGTGCTGACGGTGATGAATGGCAGGTTCATGGCGGCGGCTTCTACCATATTCAGAAATACATGATCGCCCCATCAGAAATGCCTGAGCATTTGGTTTGGTTTAAATGGGAGGCCTATGCCACTTGGCTATCGGGGGCGGCACTGCTGGCACTGGTCTATTGGGTTGGGGCTGAGTTGTACCTGATTGACTACAACGTCCAAGACCTGACGACTGGCCAAGCGATCCTGATTTCCGCAGGCTCCTTGATGATCGGGTGGATGGCCTATGATGTGTTGTGCAAATCAGGGCTGGGGGACAAACCTACATTTCTGATGGTCCTGCTGTTCATTTTGTTGGTGGCTATGGCGTGGGGATACACACAGGTCTTCTCAGGGCGGGCCGCCTTGCTGCATCTGGGGGCGTTCACTGCGACGATTATGTCGGCCAATGTGTTCTTTATCATCATACCGAACCAAAAAATTGTGGTCGCTGATCTAAAGGCGGGGCGCACTCCGGCTGCAAAATACGGCAAGATTGCCAAGCTGCGCTCAACCCACAACAATTACCTGACCCTGCCGGTCATTTTCTTGATGCTGTCCAATCACTATCCATTGGCGTTCGCGTCTGAGTATAATTGGATCATCGCCAGCCTTGTCTTTTTGATGGGTGTCACGATCCGGCATTTCTTCAACTCCATGCATTCCAAAAATGTCATGTTGTGGTGGACTTGGGGCGTGACGCTGGCGATTTTTCTGGTGATTGTGTTTTTGTCGATGGCCCCTTTGCTGCGCGCGGATGCCGCTGATCAGGAAGTGCGGCTAAGCCCCATGGCTGAACGCCTGATCGCGCATGAAGATTTCCCCGATGTGGCCAATATCATTCTGGGACGCTGCTCTATGTGTCACGGCACTGAGGTCTACTGGCCCGGATTGGCCTGGGCGCCCAAAGGTGTGCTGCTGGACACTGACGCGATGATTGCGTCGAACGCGCGGGCGATCTACTTACAAGCAGGCGCCAGCCATGCCATGCCCCCCGGCAATCTATCCTACATGGAAGACGCTGAGCGGGCCGTCATTCGGCATTGGTATCAATCAGGAGTTTCCGGCGCGCTCTGACTAAGGATACGCAATGGCTTCCCCAACAAATCCTCTTAAAATCGCCGTTCAGGCAGGCACCTTGCTTAAAGGTATCTGGCTTTGCATGGGCTCGCAAATTGCAGCTGAAATTGCAGGGCATGCCGGGTTTGACTGGTGTCTGATCGATGGCGAACACGCCCCCTATGATCCGACAAATATCCGCGCGCAGTTGATCGCACTGGCTGGTACGCCTGCGCATGCTATGGTGCGCGTGCCCGTGGCTGAGGATTGGATCCTTAAACAAATGCTTGATATTGGGGCGCAGAATTTGTTGGTACCCATGGTCAACACTGCCGATCAGGCCCGCCATATTGTAAGTGCCACCCGGTATCCGCTACAGGGTCATCGCGGCATGGGCGCCGATATCGCCCGCGTTTCAGGCTTTGGGGCGACACCGAATTACGCTGCAACTGCTAATGACAATATTTGCCTATTTGTACAGGCTGAATCGGTTCAAGCAATTGACAACCTAGAGGAGATTTGTGACGTGCAGGGCGTCGATGGCGTTTTCATCGGCCCCGCTGATCTGGCTTGCGATATGGGCTACCGAGACCAGATGGGACACCCTGATGTTGTGCAGCTGATCGGCCAAGCCATCGCCCGGATCACCGCAAGCGGTAAGACGGCTGGGATCATTTCAGCCTCAGCAACTGACCGGGCGCGCTATGTTGAACAAGGGGTGACATTTTTGGGCATGGGCGCTGAGGTGTCAATCTTGGCGCGTGGCTTACGGGCCTTGGCGGCGGAATGACAAATTGATCAACCTGCAAGATGGCACGATGCACCTGTCGCTGGATCCTGAGGTTGGTAACATTCCTTTGTGGAAGGTCGGGGGCCGCACGCCGTTGCACACGGCCCCTTGGCGCGATGATATCGCAGTGCAGGCTGATCTAAATTTGCCTGCGGTCAACAAACGTCTTGCTGGTGATTTTTTATGCGCTCCGTTTGGGCATGATGACGTGACCCATGGCCCACCACACGGACCACCGGCCAACAGCCCGTGGGATGTGGTGGCCCAAACTACGACATCGGCTGAACTGCAACTCAGCGTTCCGCTCCGCGGTGCCCATGTCCGCAAATTAGTACAGATCAACGCCGCTCATTCAGCGCTTTACCAAACCCATACGGTGACCGGAGGGCAAGGGCAGATGACGCTTGCCCACCACCCGATGACGCATCTTGGTGGCAAAGGTAGGCTTAGCTTTTCGCCCAAACAGGCGATTTTGACAGATGTGATCGCGCAATACCCCGGTCACGCGCTTTGGTCATCTGGGCAGATGCGCCAAGATATGCATCTGACTTGTGTTGATGGTCAGCTGTGGGATTGCCGCGATTATCCAACCGATCACAAGGTTGAGGACTTTGCGATCTTAGTTGAGGCGCCGGATAGAAAAATTGGCTGGACCTGCGTGATGCGCGACGATGAGGACGACATGTTGATCATCCTCAAGGACGCGGCCGTACTGCCACTAACAATGCTGTGGATCTCAAATGGTGGGCGGGACTTTGCACCGTGGAACGGACGCCACACAGGTGTGCTTGGGATTGAAGACGGGATCGCGGGCGGTGCCAACGGGTTTGCCATGGCGCTGTCTGACAACCGCCTGACAGATCTTGGTGTGCCGACGTATTTTGAGCTCGGAGCGACACACCGCTTTCGCCATGCGATGATTTCACTGCCGCGCCCCAAGGGCTGGCAAGATCTAGCCGCGCTTGATCTGGCCCCCGGTCATCTGCTCCTGTACGCCTCCAATGGTGAGATTTTTAAACATCCCTTCGTATCGGAGTTCTTTGAATGATCTTAGTTGATGCCGACGCCTGCCCGGTGAAAGAGGAAATCTACAAGACCGCTTATCGCCATAATCTGCCCGTCCTGCTGGTGGCAAACCAATATTTGCGCCATCCCGATCATCCCTTGATCTCAATGAAAATGGTGTCAGACGGATTTGACGCGGCGGATGATGTAATTGTTGAGATGGCGGGCCCGACGACACTGGTCATCACAACCGATATCTTGCTGGCTGAGCGGTGCCTGACCAAAGGGGCCTTGGTTCTCGGCCCCAAGGGGGATGCGTTCACACTGGCCTCAATTGGAACGCAGGTGGCGACGCGCGCGATCATGGCCGATTTACGGGCCGGTTTGGACGGCCAAGGGATTGGCGGGGCTAAGCCGTTCTCAAAATCAGACCGATCAAATTTTTTGAACACCTTAGAGACCACCCTGCGCCGTTTGCCACGTTAACGTCCTGTTAACCGAGCTACTCCGCGCCGCGTCCTTTCTTATTCGATAAATATCGCGAGGAGTTTGAGAGGGTGGCCCCTTATCGCCGCTCTAAAGTCCCGCAAGCTTAGCCTGATCCCAAAGCGCATCCATTTCACCAAGGTCACTCTTAGCCGGCTCGCTGCCAATCTTGGCAAGCTCAGCCTCGACAAAGGCAAAGCGCCGCATGAACTTGGCATTTGTGGCACGCAGGGCCGCCTCTGGATCAACCTTCAGATGCCGCGCAAGATTGGCCATAACGAACAACAGATCGCCCATTTCATCCGCAACTTCTTCTTGGCTTAACTGGTCACGCGCCTCGATTAACTCGCGGCTTTCTTCGCTGATCTTGTCCAGAACTTGTCCGATCTCGGGCCAGTCAAACCCCACCCGTGCCGCACGGTTTTGCAATTTTTCGGCGCGCATCAACGCTGGCAAGTTGCGGGCAACATCGTCTAGCACACCGGTTGCCGCCCGTGTCGCGCGCTCTGCGGCCTTGATCGTTTCCCAGTCCTCTATTTGCTGATCTGCACTCTTTTCGCGGCTCTCGTCGCCAAAGACATGTGGGTGGCGTGCGACCATCTTATCCGAAATCCCATCGGCGATTGACTGAAAATCAAACAATCCCTGCTCGGCTGCGATCTGCGCATGATAGACGGTTTGCAGAAGCAAATCCCCCAATTCGCCTTTCAGCTCGCCCCAGGCTTGCCGCTCGATCGCGTCGGCGACCTCATAGGCCTCCTCAACTGTGTAGGGGGCAATGGTCGCAAAGCTCTGTTCGATATCCCACGGACACCCGGTTTTTGGGTCGCGCAACCGGCGCATGATTTCCAATAGCCGTGGCATCCCACCGTCGGGATTATGGACAAGATCGTCAGATGGATTGGCCATTGCAGTGGGTCCTGATTTGGGCAAAGATTTCCCGCTTTAATCGTGGATGCAAATCGGAGTCCAGCATGGCTGTCATTAATCGAATCGCGGGCTTCTCTGACGAGATGAAAGGGTGGCGGCGTCATATGCACGCCAATCCTGAACTTGGGTTTGAATGCCACCAGACTGCAGCCTTTGTTGTTGCGCGTTTAAAAGAGTTTGGGATTACCGAGATCCATGAGGGCATCGCTAATTCGGGACTTGTCGCCATCATTGATGGACAGGGCGCTGGGCCGACCATCGGATTGCGTGCTGATATGGACGCATTGCCTATCCATGAGGCGACGGGCGTTGAATACACCTCAACCATTGAGGGCAAGATGCACGCGTGTGGGCATGATGGGCACACAACCATGTTGCTGGGTGCTGCGAAATATCTGGCCGAGACGCGGAATTTTGCAGGCCGGGTCGCGCTGATCTTTCAACCTGCCGAAGAAGGTGGCGGTGGCGCGCGGGTGATGTGCGAAGAGGGCATCATGGAGCGTTTTGATATCGCGCAGGTTTACGGCATCCACAACGCGCCCGGGCTGAATGCCGGCAAGATCACAACAACACCGGGCCCGATCATGGCCGCGGTTGATACATTTCATATCTATGTCACTGGCGTTGGTGGCCACGGTGCGCTGCCGCATGAGACCAAGGACCCGGTCATCGCGACCGTCGGCATGGTGCAGGCCATTCAATCGATAGTATCCCGCAATCATAAGGCTACAGATGATCTGGTTGTTTCGGTCACGCAGATCCATACGGGCAGCGCTGACAATATTGTTCCGGCTGAGGCGTATATCTGCGGCACGGTCCGGACCTTTGATCCGGAGGTTCAGGCGATGGTTATGGACAGGATGGCTGGCATCGTGGCGGGGCAGGCGGCCAGCTATGATGTGCAGGCTAAGCTAGACTATCAGATCGGCTATCCCGCCACGATCAATGATCCAGAAAAGGCAGCGTTCGCAGTTTTGGTCGCACAGGGCGTTGTGGGCCCCGACATGGTTGATGGCGAAACGACGCGCGGTATGGGCGCCGAAGATTTCTCGTACATGCTAGAGCGCCGCCCGGGCGCATATGTGTATCTGGGGATGGGACAGGGCGCCCCATGGCACCACCCGGCGTTTGATTTCAATGATGAGGTTGCCCCTGTCGGGGCAAGCTTTTTTGCCCGTTTGGTTGAGACAGCACAGCCGATCGGCTAGATTGGATCCGCCCGCAGATAACCGCGCATGCCATAAAGCAAGGGGGATCCCGTCTCTGCGACGGCTACATCTTCAACCGCCCCGATGCAGATATGATGGGTCCCCATCAGCTCAGACGATACAATGCGACAATCAAATGATGCCTGCGCCCCGATCAATCCCGGGCTGCCGGTTTGCATCGGTATAAACTGCGCACAGTTGAACTTGTCGCCGCCCGGGGCGGGTACTCGGCGCGCGAACACGTCTGAGATTTCTTCTTGATCGCTGCTCAGGACGTTTATGCAAAAACAGCCATTTTCCAGTATAGCAGGTGCGGTCGCACTCGCGGCGTTGACGCAGACCAGCATACTGGGCCACTCACCATCGGCTGAGATTGAGGTCATGGCCGAAACTGTAACGCCATGACGCCCACCAGGGCCATCAGTGGTGACGACACAGACCGAGGCGGCCGTACGGCTCATCCCGTTCAGAAAACTTTCTTTGATCGTCATTACTAGGCCATCCGGTTCATCGTATTCTTTCGGGGTGGTATGCCTTGCGGTTTGGTCCGGTGCAAGCCGCGTGGGCGTGATCTGTGCCCTTGTCATTCGGCGCGTGTATCGGCAGCATAGTTTTGAACAACCGGAGCGTGACATGGCCCTGAACAACGCCAAAAAAGAAGTAGATGCGGCGATCACTCGGGAGACGCTGAAAGGTCTTTCTTTTGAAAATGCATTCGGCGGCGCCACGAGTTTTATGCGCCGGCGCTACACCAAGGATCTGACCGGGGTCGATATTGCCGTTACCGGCGTTCCGTTTGATCAGGCCGTCACCAATCGCCCCGGAACACGTCTGGGCCCACGCGCGATCCGTGATGCATCCAGCTTGCAAACCTATGACCCGCCATATGGCTGGGCCGGGCTAAACCCGCTTGGTGATTTTGCAATCGTTGACTACGGCGATCTGGCGTTTGACTATGCCCAAACCTCTGCGTTTCCGGATGCATTGACCGATCATATCAAGCAGATTTTGGACGCCAATGTTGCGTCAATCGTGCTTGGTGGCGATCACTATATCAGCTTTCCGATCCTGCGGGCGTATGCCGAAAAATATGGCCCCCTTAGCCTGATCCAATTTGATGCCCACCCTGATACTTGGCCTGATGATGACATGACCCGGATCGACCATGGAACCATGTTTTACAAGGCGGTAAAGATGGGGTTGATCGATCCTGCACGCTCTGTCCAAGTTGGAATTAGAACAGTCGTCGCAGATAATCTGGGCGTGAATATCATTGATGCACGAGCGGTGCATGAACAGGGGCCTGCGGCAGTGGCCGCCCAGATCAAGGACATCGTCGGCGATAATCCCACCTATGTGACGTTTGATATTGATTGTCTGGACCCTGCCTTTGCTCCTGGCACCGGCACGCCGGTTTGGGGCGGTCTCAGCTCTGCTCAGGCAGCCATTTTGCTGCGTGATATCGCGGGCATTAACATTGTCGGCGGTGATGTGGTTGAGGTGTCGCCGCCCTATGACACCAGCGGTGCGACTGCGGTTGCGGGTGCGCATGTCGCGATGGAACTGATCTGTCTGTGGTGTTGGAACCGGCGGGAGGGGCTTGTTTGACGCGCTTCAACCAACCGCTTTCAGGCAATGAGATGCCCCGGTTCGCCGGCCCAAATTCGTTCATGCGGCTGCCAAGTGTTGATCGGCCTGACGGTCTTGATGTTGCGGTGATCGGGGTTCCAATGGATATCGGCACCTCATGGCGGTCTGGAACGCGATTTGGGCCCAAGGCGATCCGGGCCGAATCCGCCATGTTGCGCCCCTATAATATGGGCACAGGTGCCGCCCCTTTTGAGGCTCTGCAAGTCGCCGATCTGGGTGATGTTGCGATCAACACTTTTGATTTAAAGGACAGTATTCGCCGGATTGAGGCGTTCTATGACACGCTTGGCCAGACCAAGCCTTTGACTTTGGGGGGCGATCACACCCTCACGCTGCCGATCCTGCGCAGTCTGGCCAAGCGCCATGGCCCGGTCGGCCTGATCCATATCGACGCCCATGCAGATATCAACGATCACATGTTCGGCGAACAGATCGCCCATGGCACCCCGTTTCGGCGCGCCTATGAGGAGGGGCTGATTGTGGCTGACCGCACATGGCAAATTGGGCTGCGTGGTACCGGCTACGGCGCTGATGATTTTCAAATCGCGCGCGATTGGGGCTTTCACGTGCGCCCTGTTGAGGGGCTGTGGCACCGCTCACTGGCGCCACTGTCTATTGAAATTAACAAACAGATGGGTCAAGGCCCGGTTTATATCACCTACGATATCGACAGCCTTGATCCGGCCTATGCGCCGGGCACCGGCACACCAGAGATTGCGGGCCTCACGCCACCGCAAGCGCTTGAATTGATCCGCGGACTAAGTGGTTTGGACATCATCGGGGCGGACGTGGTTGAAGTGTCACCGCCCTATGATACGTCTGGCAACACCGCCCTATTGGGAGCGAACATCGCCTATGAGCTTTTGTGCCTATTCCAATCATCGGGGCAAGCTGTCTAAGCTGTTTGGTTCGAATCAAACACTCCGCGTAAGTCGACTTTAATTCAGCTGAGCAAAGACATCATGGCTCCAACAGAAAAACAGATTGCGCGCGATCTCAGTTACGCAACCTCAGCGCAGTCGCGCGGTGGTCGAGCCTTGATCCGTGCCCTTGAGAACGCCACTGGGCGTCTGGGACTGATAAAAAAAGCAAAGGGTTATGGAGATGATGTTCGTCATGGCCTCGATTTTTGGGAGGTCATGGTCAAACGTTATGGTTTGGGTTTGGAGGTTGTTGGCGGCAGTCTGGACAATATACCCAAAACCGGCCCGCTCTTGATTATTGCCAACCATCCCTACGGGATCCTGGATGGCCTGATGTTGGGTCATATCCTAAGTGAGGCGCGTGGTGATTTTCGCATTCTGGCGAATCAGGTTTTCAAGCGCGCGGAAGATCTGAACCGGATCATTCTACCAGTCTCTTTTGAGGACACCAAAGAGGCGATGCGCCTGAATATCGACACCCGCAAGGCAGCACTTCGATATCTGTCAGACGGCGGCGCCATCGGCATTTTTCCCGGTGGGACCGTTTCAACCGCAAGCAAGCCTTTTGGTCAACCAATGGATCCCAACTGGCGCGGATTTACGGCTCGGATGATCGCAAAATCTGATGCTGTCGTGGTGCCAATCTTCTTTGACGGCCATAACTCCCGGCTGTTTCAATTGGCCAGCCATCTGCACACCACATTGCGCATGGGGTTGTTGATCAAGGAATTTCGCGCCCGGGTCGACACGCGCGTCCGTGTTGTCATTGGTGAGCCCATTGCACGGGCTGATCTGGTGCCTTACGAAAAAGACAGTAGCGCTATGATGGATTTCCTGCGCGAAGCGACATATGCACTATCGCCAAAGCCGATCGATCCACGCGTGATCGGCTTTGAATTTGACGAAAAGCGTCGGGAAAGGCAGGGGGCGAATGGCCGTCGGGATCTTTGATAGCGGACTAGGTGGGTTAACTGTGCTGGATGCTGCCTCCAAGCGTCTGCCAGATGTGCCGTTTGTGTATTACGGCGACAACGCTCACACGCCTTATGGGGTGCGCGATGCCGAGGATATTTTCACCCTGACAACTACCGGTGTGCAGCGTCTGTTTGATGAGGGGTGCGATCTGGTCATTCTAGCGTGCAACACCGCGTCTGCGGCCGCGTTGCGGCGTATGCAAGAGGCGTGGGTACCCGAAGGCAAGCGTGTTCTGGGCGTTTTCGTACCGCTGATTGAGGCCCTGACTGAGCGGCACTGGGGGGACAATTCCCCACCGCGTGAAGTTGCAATCAAACATGTGGCCCTGTTTGCCACGCCGACAACGGTTTCATCGCGCGCGTTTCAGCGCGAGCTGGCGTTCCGTGCAATCGGTGTCGATGTCGAGGCGCAACCTTGCGGCGGTGTGGTCGATGCGATTGAAGCTGGTGATCTGATGCTGGCTGAGGCGTTGGTCAGGTCCCATGTTGAGGCATTGCTACGGCGCATGCCCAAGCCTGAGGCCGCGATCCTTGGTTGCACGCATTACCCGTTGATGCAGGAGATTTTCCAAGATGCTTTGGGGCCAAACGTGGCAGTCTACTCGCAGGCCAACCTTGTTGCCGAAAGCTTGGCTGACTATTTGACCCGGCACCCGGACAAACAAGGTAGCGGCCAACAGGCTGCATTCCTGACCACTGGTGAGCCTAAGTCGGTTGGCAACAAGGCAACGCAATTCCTGCGACAAAAGATCGATTTCACTGCCGCCTAAAACGGCGTTTTTTCAAAGCCTTCTGATGCGGAGTTAATGTAGTGTCTAAATCTATCGCCATACTTGGCGCCTCTGGGTACACCGGGGCCGAACTGGTCCGGTTGATTTCCACCCATCCTGAAATGACCATCAAAGCGTTAAGCGCTGACCGCAAGGCTGGACTTAGCATGGCCGAGGTGTTCCCGCATCTGCGCCATCTGGATCTGCCGAAGTTACAAAAGATCGAAGATCTGGATCTGTCTGAGATCGATCTGGTATTTTGTGCGTTGCCACATGCCACCTCACAATTGGTGATTAAGGCCCTACGGCGTGATCTGAAGATTGTGGATCTAAGTGCTGATTTCCGGCTGCGGGATCTGGCGGCCTATGAAAAATGGTACGGCAAGCCGCATTCCGCCCCCGAGATGCAGAGCGAGGCGGTTTATGGCCTGACTGAGTTCTACCGCGACGATATTGCCAAGGCTCGGCTAGTCGCAGGCACGGGCTGCAATGCGGCAACCGGCCAATATGCTTTGCGGCCACTAATCTCGGCCGGGGTGATCAATCTTGATGAGATCATCATCAACTTGATCACGGGTGTGTCCGGCGCTGGCCGGGCCCTAAAGGAAAACCTGCTGCATTCCGAATTGTCAGAAGGTGCCAACGCTTATGCATTGGGCAGTACGCACCGGCATCTGGGGGAGTTTGATCAAGAGTTTTCCTTGTTGGCTGGGCGCCCCGTCACTGTTCAGTTCACGCCGCATCTGGCGCCGATGAACCGTGGGATACTGGCCACCGTCTATGTCAGGGGGGATGCCCAAGTGATTTATGACACCTTGGCGCGGGATTATGCGGCTGAACCGTTTGTCGAGATGCTGCCTTTTGGCACAGCCCCCTCGACACATGAGGTGCGCGGCTCCAATTATGTGCATGTGGGCGTCGCCCCCGACAGGCAAAATGGGCGTGCGCAGGTGTTTGTGGCATTGGACAATCTGACCAAAGGATCGTCTGGCCAAGCCCTGCAAAACGCCAACTTAATGTTGGGACTACCAGAGACGATGGGGCTGATGATGGCCCCCTTGTTCCCCTAAGGAAGAGACCCGATGCACGGTTTGAAGAAAAAACGCCGGATCCAGATTGTGGCAATGGCGGTTGTGGCCCTGGCCCTGTCGACTGCATTGATCGGCTATTCCTTGCGCGACGGAATTAACTTTTTTCGCCCGCCAAGTGAGGTCGTCAGCAACCCACCACCCCCCTATGAGGTTTTTCGGATTGGCGGATTGGTGGAGGAGGGCACGTTGGTGCGCGGACAGGGGGAAACCATCACCTTTCGTGTGACCGACGGGGGGGCCTCGGTTGATGTTGCGTTCACCGGCGTGCTGCCGGATCTGTTTGGCGAAGGCGAAGGAATGGTTGGCACTGGACGCTATATCGACGGTGTTTTTGAAGCGACTGATATTTTGGCACGGCATGATGAAAAATACATGCCTGCTGAGGTGATTGAGGCCCTGCAGGCGCAAGGTGTATACCGCGAGCCAGACGAAAGCTGATATCACTGTTTGGCTGCCAAATTTGTTGGTTTTCTTTGTGGCGTGCCAATGGATATTTCGGAAAAAACGGCGCCATTAGGGTTTTATTAATCCTAATCTGCTTATGTTTGAGAAATCTTGAACTTTGAGCATGGAGGCGTGAACCATGCAGTCGGTTCGTGATATTGCATCTGACATTGTGGCCCGTGAGGGCGGATATGTGAACGATCCTGATGATCCGGGTGGGGCCACTAACTATGGTGTAACCATCGGCACGATGCGTCGACTTGGCCTTGATTTGACTGGAGATGGCGTAGTTTCAGCCCAAGACGTAGCGCGGCTGACCCGGACCCAAGCGGTTGAGATCTTTGTTGAGCATTACTTCGTCACACCCCGGTTAGAGGCGCTGCCCCAGGAGCTGCAACCATCAGTCTTTGATATGTACGTCAACGCAGGCTCAAACGCGGTGCGGCTGTTGCAACGATTGTTGCGAGATATGGGTCTGGAAATCAGCGTGGACGGCGTTATTGGGCCACAAACGATCCGTGCAGCACACGCAGCCGTGGCGCGCGCGCCACAACACCTGACCGACGCCTACGGGATCGCCCGGCGCAATTACTATTACCGTCTGGCTGATAACAGGGCTGCATCGCGCAAATATGCATGCCGGCGCGACGGCGGAAAGGGTGGATGGATCCTGCGGGCTGAGGCCTTCATGTCGCCCAGATACCATCTAAGTGCAGCTGAACATCTTGAAAGGACATCGTCATGGGTTTGATTTCCAGAGCACTGGGGGGCGCTGAGGCAACTCGGGCCTTGGGCAACGCCGCACAGGGCGTGGCAGAAGTTTTCACTGAGAATGCAACACGCCGGTTGGAGCTGTCGGCAGAGGCGCACCGGGCTGCACTTGAAGCCAATAGTGAAGAGTTTCAGTACGCAAGGTCAGGGTATTTCGACAGGTTTGTCAATGGTTTGAACCGGCTTCCTCGTCCTATGTTGGCACTTGGGACATTGGGGCTATTTATCTATGCGATGATCGATCCAACTGCATTTTCAGAGCGGATGCAGGGGCTGGCATATGTACCTGATCCTTTGTGGTGGTTGTTGGGCGCGATCGTTAGCTTTTATTTTGGAGCCCGGGAATTGCACTATTTTCGCACACCCGATGCACCGGCGATGCAGCAATCTGAAACCCAACCTGTCGCGGTGGCAGAACCAAATGCTGCGTTGTCGGCGTGGCGCAATCAAGACCGTCCTTGGGCCGACGAGGATTGACAACAACCGGGCCGCCTAGATCCCTAGATCGGCGCGCCCGGCATCGCCAATATCCCACCAAATCCCGGCCATGAGGCCTAATGCCTCCCGAAACAGGGCTGCTGGAACATGCTCATTTGGGGCGTGCTGCGAACACCCGGGATAGGAATGGGGCACCCAAACCGCTGGCAGGCCCAACAGATCAGTAAAGATATCATTCGGCAGTGATCCGCCAAGCGACGGCAGGATGGTCGGGCGCGCCCCAAATGTATCGGTGATTGAACCCGCGATAAATTGAGCAAAGGGATGACCGATCGGAGTTTGAGACGCGGCAAACGCAGTCTCAGAAGGGGTTAGCGTCACATGGGCAAAGCCGTGTGTATCCAGATGTTGGCGAAGCGCCGGCAGGATTTGATCAGGATCGACGCCCACGACATACCGCAATTGCAGATGCGCCCAAGCCTCAGGCGGGATCGCGTTCATCGGTTGATGCGGATCCCCACAGCTAAAGGCTAGAACTTCCGCCGAGGACCAAGCATGCACACGCTCCGCAGGGGTCAGACCCGGCGCGCCCCATCCCGGATCGATCTCACCGCCTGCGGGGATGACATTCTCCAACGCGGCGCGCGTGGCCGCAGGGATGTTAGGCGGGGCCCAGGCCGCAATTTTCAGATGACCGTTTGCATCCACAATACTGGCAATTGCGTTGGCCAGCTCCGTTCCGGGATTGGCCAATAATCCACCAAAATTGCCCGAATGGCGTCCGCCTTCACGGCGCTTTATCCGTAACTCAACACCGTAACCGCCGCGCGCGCCCAAAAATACGGTCGGTTGTTTGGCCGATTGCCGTGGTCCGTCTGATGCCAAAAACAGATCTGCCTTGAATTGATCTTTGCGATCTGCACAAAGCGTCCGCAGACCGGGTGAGCCGACTTCCTCGCCCATCTCGATGATCACAATCAGATTATATCCAAGCCGTCCATCGCGCGCATCAAGGACGCCAGACAGCGCCATCAGGTTGACCAAATGTTGGCCTTTGTTGTCTACAATCCCGCGTCCATACCATAATGGGCCAGCCTCGCTTAGGGCAAATGGATCGCGGTCATTGGTCCATTCGCCAGTCATTCCCAGAACTGTATCGCCATGCCCATAACTTAGGATTGTTGGCAGGTCCGCATCTTGGTGCCGCGTCGCGATCAAAAAGGGCAGGCCGGTCACCGCATCCCTGACGGTTTCAGTTTCAAACCCAAGCGCACCGTAGAGCGGCGCTATGGTGTCAATATACTGCCCCAATCCGGGGGCTGCATTGGGGCGCTGACTTTCACTGGGCACCGCGATCAGATCTGCCAAATGGGCCTGAAAGGTACCGGTGTCAAACTGGGCATAGGCCGCATCGATTGCTTGTTGCCGAAGGTTCATTTTGATCTGTCCAGAGATGGCATGGGCAATACGAACAAAGGTGCTGCGGTAGGGTCTGTCATCATGGGCTCCGATCAGGGTCCCCTGAAGAATGGAATGTAGTTGCCTTGGGTGCAACTTTAATCAAACGCACGACTGCCTTTGCCCTCAGAAGTGCCCATAAATTAGGATATCCATCAGATAAAACCAGCCAGCACAATTATAAGTGAGTATAAGTTTGGTGTTGAATTTTAACTGTATCATCGGCGTCCCGACTGCCAAATATTAAAAATAAAATGCTGTTTACCACGACATTTAGTGAACTGGCACGTGTTGCGCAAAACTGTCGGATTACCCCGTTCGAAAAGGCGAATGCGCGGGCAGGGGGCTGTCCAAATGATGCTATCAGAGGCAAATCGCACGACTGAGATAAACGGCACCACTTTAGATTTTCTGCCACATCGTGTAATTTCAATACCCGGCATGTCGTGACGCTCGGATATCGAAATACCCAGTCATGCTGGGAACCTATCCTTCTGTCGAAGACATGGCTTACGTCGTTGTTCGCTCAATGAAACCTGCGACTTTCAGGGCTCCTCACATCGATCAGGCGCATGCAAATAAAGCTTGGACTGATGCCTTTGACTAACGCTTAGTTGCTGTCTTTGGGTCCGGACCAGGTAGCAAGTTGAGAGGATGGTGGCGTTGAAAAGATTGCGTCACAGCCCATTAGTCAGCATAGTCTTTGAACAAAAAACCCATGTTTGAACGCCGCCAACGTTAAAGGATCACCTCATGAATTTTCCTGAATTTATTTTGGCATTCCCGTCACTCGATGTTCCGTTCTCCGAGAGCATCGTGCAAACACGCGCGGTCAAGTCCGAGGCGGGGCTTGTTGTATTTTTTACCTTCCTGCAAGATCTGGTGCTGCCGCCACATTCCCACGGCGCGCAATGGGGTACGGTCGTAGCGGGTGAAATTGAATTCACCATCGGGGGACAGACACGGGTCTACGGCCCGGGTGATAGCTATTCCATTCCTGCTGGTGTTGAACATGGCGCAACCATCAAGTCGGGCTCAAAGGTTATCGATGTCTTTGAAGAGGCTAACCGGTACGCGATCAAGCAATAGCTGATGAAAGTGTCATCTTCTGGTCCCAAGCTTTGTGCAAACAAACAACCGGCTAGTTGTTCCTTAAAAGTGTGCTCTAGGGATCTGATTTTAAGTGAAATAAGATGGGATCTTATTTTGTACGCAGATAACTATTGGTTGGTATTTGGCAAATAGGATCAGGCTCATTGACTGGTGCGTATTTGGCACAAGTTATCCGCTGCGCACCGACATGCGAGTGCTACAAGGCCAACTCTAGCGACGCCAAACATCACCAAAGTTAAGATTTTAGGCGTCGACAGGCGCTGATTTAGGTGTCGGGCGTACCTTGAAAACCGCAAGATAAAGAGCTGGAACAAAGACCAATGTGATAATCGTCCCAACAATAATCCCGCCCATCATCGCGTAGGCCATTGGTCCCCAGAATATCTGGCGAGAGATCGGGATCAACGCGAGACTTGCCGCCGCCGCTGTCAAAACGATCGGACGGGCTCGACTATTGCTGGCCTCAAAAACGGCATCCCATGCGCTGCGACCCTTGTCGCGCAGCACCTCTATCTCATGCACCAGAATGATGGAGTTTCGGATCAAGATACCGATAAGGGCGAGGACACCGAGGATCGCCACAAATCCCAAAGGCGCGCCAGACGGAACCAACGCGGCAACGACGCCAATCAACCCAAGAGGCGCCACACAGATCACGACAAAGCTGAGCCGGAATCCCTGCATTTGCACCATAATCAGCACCAACATGATCAACACCATCAAAGGCACCACGGCAACGATGGGCGCCTGGCTCTCGGCACTGGACTCGACTGAGCCACCGACTTCGACATGGTACTCAGCTGGAAGCATCGCATTGAAGGCCTCTAGTTGGTCTGCAAGATCTGTAACAATTGTTGCGGGCTGGTCAGTTGTGGAAATCGCAGCCGCGACCGTAATCGTCGGCCTTCGGTCGCGCTGATGGATGACGGGCTGTTCGGTCCCATATTCGAAAGTAGCGACAGCGCGTAGCGGAATGATCGTCCCATCCGTCGTGCTGATCTGCAGGTTCGACAAGGCCTCAACGGATTGCCGGGCGGATGCATCGCCGCGCGCAAGGATGTCGATAAGATAATCCGCATCCCGTAGCTCTGTGATGCGGGCACCGTCATAGATCGCGTATAATGATGTGGCGATGTCGCTGGCGGTTATACCAAGCTGGCGGGCCTGATCTTGCAAGATGTTGACCGTTATGACTCGTGCGGGCTCATTCCAGTTCATCACGATGCTGGTTAAACGGTCATCTGTCGCGACAAGGGCTGCCAAATCTCGTGCAATGTCGCGTGTCATATCGATATCGGGACCGCTAAGGCGGTACTGGACTGGGCGCCCGACAGGGGGGCCAATTTCAAGTAATTTAATGAAGTTATCGACGCCAGGGAATTCGGTCGCGGCAATCTGGTTTAGCTCTGCACGTAGGGCATCTCTGGCTTCTATTGATGGGGTTTGTATCACAATTTGGCCGGTATTGGCGCCCGGCGTCGGCACATCATACGACAGCACGAACCGGGGTGCGCCACGACCAACATAAGACGACCAGAATAGCACATTTTCATTGTCTTGCAGATGGCTTTCCATGCGGCCCATCTGTGCCTGCGTAGCCTCAATCGAGGCGTTTTGTGGTAGGGTCATATCCACGATCAACTCAGGTCGGTCGGAGCTGGGAAAAAATTGCTGCTCGACGAAACGCATGCTGTAAATCGACAGGGCAAAGGTCACGACTGTCAGTGTGATAGTCAGCCAACGAAACCGCATCGCGCCGCGTAATATGACCTGAAAAATCCGTCGGGTCAGGCCGGGATTGTCTGCGTGATGCACGACTTTGGTGGTCAGTAATGTCACCCCGATCAGGGGCGCGAACAAGACGGCAACGACCCAAGACACGACCAGCGCCACCGCGATCACGACAAACAATGAAAAGGTGAATTCCCCCGCCGATGAGGTGTTTAGGCCAATTGGTATAAAGCCTGCGACGGTGATAAGCGTGCCGGTAAGCATCGGAAAGGCAATCGAGGTCCATGCGTAAGAGGCCGCTTTGGTCAGACTTTCGCCGATCTCTAGTCGCGAGATCATGGTCTCGATCGCAATCATTGCATCATCGACCAGAAGGCCCAATGCAATGATCAGCGCGCCCAATGAAATCCGCTGCAGTGTGACGTCGAGATAATACATGATCACGAATGTGATCGCTAAAACTAAGGGAATGGTCAGGGTTACAACCAGGCCGGCGCGTAGCCCCAAACTAACGAAACTAACGGCAAGGACGATAAGGACGGCCTCGATCAGTGCGGTAATGAAATGACTAACAGCCTCCTCGACAACATGCGGCTGATCCGCGACCTGATGGATTTCCAGACCGATCGGTAGTTCTGACTGTGCCTGCGCAATCACCGCTGAAAGTTCTGCGCCGAAGTCAACGATATTGGCCCCGGTGCGCATGCCGACAGACAGTCCAATGGCTTCGCGAGCGTTGTAGCGGAAAAGCTCACTTGGGGGATCTTCATAGCCTCGCCTGATATCTGCCACGTCAGTCAGCCGGAAAAACCGATCACCGACGCGCAGATTGATTTCCTCAAGGCTATCGGTGTCTGAGAACTGCCCGCTGACGCGCACCAGCACACGCTCTGGTCCCGCGTCGATCACACCAGAAGGAATGATCGCGTTTTGTGCGGCAAGCGTGGCCTGAACGGCATCTTGGTTTAGACCAAGGGCTGCGAGGCGATCAGTTGAGAATTCCAGATAGATTACCTCATCCCGCGTGCCAAAAATTTCGACGTTGCCTGCGTCATCAAGTGCCTGAACCGACCGGCGGATCTGTTCGACGTAATCGCGTGTTTCGCGTGGTGAGAAGCCATCGGATGTGACTGCATAGATGTTTCCAAACACATCCCCAAAGCTATCGTTGAACAGAAATCCACCAAATTCCGATGGGAAATCGCCACGGATATCAGCCATCATGTTGCGGACTTCCTGCCAGATAATCGGCAGATCGGCTGCATTCGTCGTCGGCAAAAGTTCTATATAGACAATCGCCTCACCCGGCCGGGTAACGGAGCGGGTGAAATCAAGCTGATCAAGATCCTCAAGCTTCTCTTCGATCCGGTTGGTGACTTGCATCAACGTCTCTTGCGTGTCCGCGCCGGGAAGTGCGGCCGCGATGATCATTGTCTTGATTGAGAAATTTGGATCTTCTTCACGCCCGATGCTCATATAGGCCAGCGCGCCCGCGACCAGTGAGATGATCATCAAGAACCAAACGAATGACCGATGATTAAGCGCCCAGTCAGACAGATTAAACGGTTTCATGGCATCACCCGTGGTCCGACGGTTTGCCCGTCTTCTAAAGAATGGATGCCTTTCAAGACAACCTCATCACCAGCTGAAAGCCCATCGACGATGCGGACCCGCGTACCAAATTCGGCGCCGAGGGCAATTTGCCGAGGCGATACAGTGTTGGAGGCGCGATCAATGATCCAGACGGCAGGCGAAGTTTCGATGTTCAGAATTGCGGAGCGCGGTATGCTAAGGCTGACGGCCGAACTTGCAGTCAGTGAGACTTGTGCCAATGCGCCCAGCCGAAAACCCGAGGGGGGATCATCTAGCGTCAGATGTAGGCGCCGGGTCCGGGTTGTGCGCTCTGCGACCGGATCAATTCGGTAAAGGGTTGCCACGGCAGTCACCTCAGATGCGGCCGCCAACCGGGCGTTAAAGGTCGCCCCGACATCAAGGCTGGCGATGTCTTGTTCGGTCAGATCAAAGACAATTTCGCGTGCAGCTGTTCCAGCAAGTCTGACGATCGCCTCACCTGCGATTAACGTTGCGCCGCGTTCTGCGTATACCGCAACGATGATCCCGTCTTGTGGCGCTGTCAAAGTGGCATAACGACGAATATCCTCGGCCCTTGCCTGCGCCGCCTCGGCCTGATCCAACCGCGCTTGGGCTGCAATTAATTGGCGTGATGCATCCTCTAGACGCGTGCTGGTATCGACGCCGCGGGCAACAAGGTCGCGCGCGCGCGCCTCGGCATCCTCGGCAGATCGAAACTGTGCCGTGGCCACCAGAACTCTGGCCTCGGCGGCCCGCAGATCCGCGTCCAACTCCTCCGGATCAAGCTGTGCTATGATATCTCCTGCAATGACCAGATCGCCAACCTCGACAGGGCGGCTGGCCACGGTGCCAATGACTGGAAACCCAAGATCCGCTTCGGTTCGCGCAGCGACTGCACCAACGAAACTTTGTTGGTTTGCCGATGTCAGATCAACGATCTCTGATACGATGGGGCGCGGCGCCGTCAGGGCACCCAAATCACCCACCTCATCGCCAAACGCCGGGACTGCAAGAACAACCAAAAGAAGCAATACTCTCATTGACCCGGCTCCGAAAATGAAACGACGCGACCGGGATAAAGCAGTTGCGCCCCCTGAGTGACCACCAACGTCCCGTCGGCAATACCGTCCATAACGACGATCTTGCCGGTCTCAAACCGATCCACCAGAACGTTCTGTAGTGAAACGGTATTGTCGTCAGGATCAACCACCCACACGGCAGGGCCTTGCTGCGTGGCGGACATGGCCTCGAACGGCAGCACGACACGACCCTCGCCTTGGTTGCGCGCGATACCGCGGACCGGGTCGCGGTACGTGACCCCCGATGGTGCGCCCGACACCGTCAGCGTTACCTCGACCGTTCCTGTTGTTGCATCCACCAGCGGAGACACCTCGCGTATCGTCCCATTAAAGACGTTTGAGGGTTGATCGAGCAGCGATAGCTCAATCTCGGTCGATGCACCGCTCTGTGTCAGCAGCGCTTCGGGCACTTCAAAAACCGCATCCAACCCGTCGCCCAATGCCAGTTCAAGCACTGGCTGTGCCGCACCAACTACCTGACCGGGTTCGATCATGCGGGCGGTAACGGTTGCAGCGGACGTGGCGTAAAGAACGGTGTCGTTAAGGGCTTTTTGTGCGCGGTCCAGATCTGCCATGGCCTGCGCCAAAGTACCCTCGGCCACCCGCAATGCATCCTCAGCGTTGTCGCGGCCGACCCGGGTTGTCACACCGCGATCCAGTAAGGCGGACTGCCGGTCCAGATCTTCTTGCGCTTGCTGGAAATCTGCGCGGGCAGTTGTAACGCCCGCCACCGCGGCGCGCACTGCCTGCTCTTGCTGCACGGACTCAATTCTGGCCAGCACTGCGCCGGCCTCGATGATATCACCCTCTTCAACGTCCACCGAGGTGATCCGCCCGCTTGCGGAAAAAGACACCGTCAGGGTGTCCTGTGCCACAAGCTCGCCTATCAGGGTGTCGATATTAACGTCCTGAATTGATGTTGCTATGATGACCCCGACATTCAACGGGGCGTCGGCAAAGGCGGGGAGGGCCAACACGAAAACGGCGCCCATAGCTCGCAAGAATACCATTGTCACCTCGTTGTAAAAAAAGATTTTTTGACCGAATGCAATGTTTTTATAGCTTAATGTCAACATGATGGGAACGCATCGTTTGTTCAATAATTCTGTTTTGAGCGGCTCCTGCCAGCAGCCCTTGGCGCGCAGTGTAATCTAATATGATGAGTGTCGGGACCAGGCCGTTCGCTGTAAATGTAAGCTTGATGCTTGCAATAAAGAAAATGCGTGCAATCACCCGTTGGACATCAGCTGGCCAATTTCACCTGTGCGATACGCGGAAAGCTGCGCCGCAGAGCATCGTGATGATCAGCAGGCCGCGCCAATTGCACCAACCCGTTTCACCTACATCAGCACTGCAGCGCCATTTCGACATTCCTGTCAGATTGCCAAACTATTGACCTCTGGCGATTTGATCGAAGACCGCGACCATCATCCAGAGATCTAAAGCTCGGAGCCATCGGCTGCAAAAAAATCAAGCATAAGCAAAATCTGCAGGCCGATGGTTTGCTAAGGAATGGATGGAGTCCTTTGGCCCCATATTCCCGAAGTTGAACGCCTCCTGTTATTTTGGCTCAGGTGGCGGCGCGCTCAGAAACCAATCCCTTAAAGATCGCGTAGCACATGAACAAAAGAACGACCGTGAACGGCAGGCCTGTTGAAATCACCATAGACTGCAGTGATCTTAGCCCCCCAACCGAGAGCAACAGCACGATCGCAACTAATCCTTCGAACACGCACCAGAACACGCGCTGTGGGAGAGGTGCATCGATCTTGCCACCGGACGTAATTGTATCGATGACCAAAGATCCTGAATCCGACGAGGTCACAAAGAACACGATGACCAGAACGATCGCGATCAGCGACGTGATCCCCGACAGCGGAAGCGCATCCAGCATGACAAATAGCTGTCGTGGTAGTTCGGCATCCTGCGCCGCAGTATAGCCGTCTTGCACGACTTGCTGGATCGCAACGCCGCCAAAGACGCTCATCCATAAGACGCAGACCAAGCTAGGGATTAGCAGCACGCAGGTGATAAACTCACGTACAGTGCGGCCTCGGCTGACGCGGGCGATAAACATACCAACAAAAGGTGACCAGCTGATCCACCATGCCCAGTAGAACGATGTCCAACCTTGGCTAAAGTTCACGTCCTCACGACCAAATGGGTTGGCAAGGGATGGCAGATATTCGGCATAAGCACCTAGCGACGACACAAAAGTCGACAAGATTACCATCGTTGGACCGACCAGCAGTACGAAGGCCAGCAACAGAAACGCCAACCCCATGTTCAACTCCGATAAGATCTTTATGCCGCCATCAAGGCCACGCAGCACAGACAGCAGCGCAATGGCCGTGATGCCCGTTATCAAAAGCACCTGGGTCGTCGATCCGATTGGCACCCCGAACAGCTCATTCAAGCCTGCATTTGCCTGTGTTGCCCCGAACCCAAGCGATGTTGCCAAACCAAAGAGTGTGGCAAAAACGGCCAAGATATCGATGAAATGACCGGGCCAGCCCCAAATGCGTTCGCCCAGAATGGGGTAAAAGGCCGAGCGGATCGTCAGTGGCAGCCCTTTGTTGTAGCTAAACAGAGCCAAAGCTAGGCCCACGACTGCGTAGATCGCCCAAGGGTGCAGGCCCCAATGAAAGATAGTTGCAGCCATGCCAAGCCGTATCGCTTCGGCTTGATAGCCTGCCGCGGCACCAACGGGTGCCCAATCGCTCCGAATACCGTTCTCGCCAACAGACGTACCACCCAATGCACTCGAAAAGTGCGACATAGGTTCTGAGACGCCGTAGAACATCAAGCCGATACCCATGCCCGCTGCAAAAAGCATCGAGAACCAAGTCAGATAGCTATATTCGGGTTTTGCAAGGACGCCACCAAGACGGACATTTCCCAGTGGGGTGACAATCAACATCAGGCAGAACAGCACGAAAATGTTAGCCGAGGCGATGAAAAACCAATCAAAGCCTTGTGTGACCACGGAAAATAGCCAACTGAAGACCGCTCCAGACTGCTCAGGCAGGGCTAATGTATAAATAACGAATGCAATTATGCTGAGTCCAGATACCTGGAAGACAGGGTTGTGAATGTCGAAACCAAAGCGTCCGACTTTGCCCTCCAAATTCTGCTGGCCGATGATGTAATTCGTATCGATTACATCCGCCGCACCGTCTGGGGATGGAATACCCGACGTTGGGATATCTGTCATAATATCTCCGCCCTATCCCGAGCTCGGGATTGATCAGCAGGATCAAATTGGTGGATGATCATATCATTTCTCCTCTAAAAGGCAGGGTTTCGTCAGCGAAAAAGCGCTGCTTTGGTGTTGTTTACGCAAACAAAATTGTGGCTATGTGCCGTCCTCACGTCTCTTAGGGTCGTCAGGCGTATCTTGACCCGGACCGCGCGACCACTTTTGCGGGTACGCTTAGCCACAGTTAATGCAGGGAAAAATGGGCAGATTCGCCTGAATACCAAGAAATCTATGGTATGTTTCACGATCGGGCACTGATCTGTGTTAGCCTCAAAAAGCTTCTTTTTTCATCAGATGATGACGCGGCAGTTGCCTGCGATGCGCAGCAAGGCTGCACGCGCACGAAGGCTGATGAACTCAGGCCCCACTGTCCGGGAGACATTGCGGCTATTGTCTTGGAATGACTGAGCCGGTGGCCCCGGCCTACACTGAGCAGCGCATCAAAATAAAAGAAGACCAACCAAAATTACCCTCCGCCGATGCACAATCCGCAGCAACCGTGAGAAGGATGCACGAAGCCGTCTTTGCCCATGAAGGCCGCTGTAAGTCGCTGAAGGGAAGGTCAATTGGCACCGCTGGACTATTTAGGCTAGGCGCCTCTTTCAGATCATCCTGACCCTCTTGCAGGCCATTCACGGCAACTCCGCCCCGGTCCAGATATTGCCTGTCTGCATAGGTGGCGGCCATGATTGGCAGCGTCGCATCGGCGGTCTATGGAAACAGCACTTTGGCACTTCCGCAGACTTGCGGCAGTTGCATGTCGAACAGGATGAAGATGCGCAAAAGTGAATGATGGCATATCTGGTGCTTGCAGATTGGGCGGCGCAAGGGCGATCCCCCTGCAGCTAAGGCGATGCGGGCGTTGAATTTTCTAGCCGAGAATGCATGAGGGGATTTTGATGAAGACGATCAGATATAACGCGCCTCAGATCCTTGCGATCCTAGGCCAAGCCGAAGGCGGTGTGACGTTTTTCAGTCCTTCGTGGTGGCGCTATTGGTTGTCATGATCGAGGGTGGCTTCAAATTTCCCGTCCAGATCACTCGGCAGGAACTTGTTTTCAAACAGGATCCTGTTCTTCAGGCTTTGTGCCATCGTTGTGTTGTCCTGCCATGGTTTGCTTCCAAACCATGACAGAGGTCTTACTTTGGGTTTAGGGATGATACGGCGCGCCAAGCGAGTGCTGCATGGTTCTGTCCCGCAACCACTCAGTAAGCGTATCCCCCATTTTTGTTACAGCAATGCCAGTAACTTGCGCGCGGCTTCTTCAGAAGAAGCTGGGTTCTGGCCGGTAATCAGCTTGCCATCCACCACCACATAAGAGGCCCAGTCGTCACCTTTTTCATACTGACCGCCGTTCGCTTTCAGCATGTCTTCGACAAGGAACGGCACCACGTTGGTCAGGCCAACAGCATCTTCCTCAGTGTTGGTAAACCCTGTCACGGACTTGCCAGACACCAGCGGCTTGCCATCAGCGCCTTTGGTGTTCTTGAACACGGCGGGTGCATGGCAGACGGCCCCTACGGGACGATCGCTTTGCCAGAACGTTTCAATCAGCTTGATGCTGTCGGCGTCTTTGGACAGGTCCCACAATGGGCCATGGCCACCGGGATAGAAGATGGCGTCAAAGCCGTCGGCGTCGACCGTGGACAGCACATTGCTGTTGGCCAGAGCATGTTGCGCCGCGTCGTCTGCCTTGAACCTCTTGGTGTCTTCGGTTTGGGCGTTCTCACCATCGCTGCTGGGGTCCAGCGGCGGCTGGCCACCTTTGGGTGATGCCAGCGTAATCTGGGCACCAGCGTCCTTGAATACATAGTAGGGGGCCGCGAACTCTTCGAGCCAAAAGCCTGTTTTGTTGCCAGTATCACCCAGCTGATCGTGAGATGTCAGAACCATCAGAATGTTCATGTTCATGTCCTTTTGTTGATTTTTTAGTCGTTCAGATGGATGACGCGTTTCCCGAACGCCTCACCCTTGAGGAGCCCGATAAAGGCGGCGGGTGCGCGGTCCAGACCTTCGATCATTTCCTCACGGTAAGTGATCTTTCCCTCTTTGACCCACGCGCCCATCTGCTGAGCAAATTCGGGGTAAAGGTAGCCAAAATCGTCAAAAACGATAAAGCCGCGCATGGTGGCCCGTAAACGCAGCAGTTGCCCCATCAGATAGTTCATCCGGTCAGGTCCATCGGGCAATGAAGTGGCGTTATACTGCGAGATAAGGCCACAAACCGGAATGCGCGCTGACGGGTTCAGCAGGGGGAGGACGGCGTCGAAAACGGCACCGCCGACGTTCTCAAAGTAGACATCGATCCCATTTGCCGCCGCCGCTTTGAGTGCTCGGGGAAAGCCGTCGGCCTTGTAGTCGATGCAGGCATCAAAACCCAAACTATTGACCACATGATCACATTTTTCAGCGCCGCCCGCGATCCCTATCACCTTAAGACCAAGGATCTTGCCGATTTGGCCGACAGTTGCGCCGACCGGACCGCTGGCGCCTGCAACCACAAGAGTTTCGCCAGCTTTCGGCAACCCGATCCGTGTTAGACCTGCCCAAGCAGTTAAACCCGGCATTCCCAGCACCCCAAGCGCCCAAGATGAGTTTTTGGGATCTTTGCCGATGTTGATGACGCCTTTGCCATCCGAAAGTGCGTAGTCCTGCCAGCCGCCAAAGGCGACGACCCAATCGCCCGGCTCAAAGCCTGCAACATCTGATGATACGACCTGCGATACGGTGCCGCCAATCATCACGCCACCGATCTCAACTGGATCAGCATACGATTTTGCGGCACTCATCCGGCCGCGCATGTACGGATCCAGCGACAGATATTCGTTTCGCAGTAACATCTGGCCTTTGCCAGATACGGGGACATCACCTGTTTCCATCCGTAGAGTGTTTTCGGTTGGCTCGCCCTTAGGACGTTCTGCCAGCACGAACCTGCGGTTCAATCTAGCGGTCTGGGTCATCGGTTGGTTTCCTTTGAAGTCAGATTATATTTCAGCGATCGGTCGAAGCTGCCATCAACACAGATGCCCGCAGTCGTGGAGTAACGAGTTGCGGGGTTCAAGGTTCCAAAGAACTGTAGAGGATTGCCGAATACATTGACCCATAACTATGATCGAAAAGTTTCGATACAACTCCGTCTGTGTCTTCGGCTTTGACCAGCAGTACCTGCCTTCCATATCAGCGGGTGACCCTCTGATGACCCCAGAAGGATCTATTGGCGGCAATGTTTGCCGACCAACGATTTGACCTCAAAATTCCTGTGGGATGGACATGCGGCCTGAATGTGACGGCTGCGTTAAGGCCTAGTTTCGGTGTAACGCCAACTTTCAGTCGCCAAACCATACCGGCGCGTGGCCTTCTGACCAGGGCATGTATTTGGTCATGACCAGAGCAAACTGTTCACTTTCCAAAAACCGTGTCAGCCAAGTTATCAAGTCAGGCCAAGCCTGTGCATCAAACCACTCACGGTCGATGTTGGCAAACTGACGTACGAACGGCAAGATCGCGTGATCTGCAATTGTCGGACGGTCCCCAAACAGTGAATTCTGGCCTTTGAGACGCTGATCAAGGCCTACCAGAAACGCGGCAGCTTTTGTACGCTCAGCGTTTGCGTCCAACTTGGGATAACGCGCCGCATACTTCGTATGATCCAGCGCCGCCTTGAATGGACCATCATTTGTATCAATCAGGTCCCAGCCTTCTTCGGGCATGTGCAAAAGCCCCCAAGGATCGTTTCTTTCAAGCGCCCAGACCATGATATCAGCGCTCTCATCGAGCACGCGATCACGCAACACAAGCGCGGGCACCGTGGCAGAGGCTGATGCGTCTAGAAACGCCTGCGGTTTGTCCTTCAGTAGAATTTCGCGCAGCTCGACTCTGACGCCCGAACTTTTCAGCGCGAGGCGGGCACGCATTGCATATGGGCAGCGTCGAAACGTCCAAAAGATCGGATCTTGGGCCATATCAAGAGCTATCTCGCATTACGTAATGCGGTCAATCGAAGACATCATATTTATGAAGTCTACTTCAAAAATGCGAGGGACCGCATAAATGATCGGGCTCAGAAAACCGCGACCGGGCCGAAAGCGCGCGGTGGTTCCAAATCTCCAAGCCGTTTCAAGGCGTCTTGCCAAACCCGCGCTGCGTTCATATTTTGTTCTGAGACTCAGTTGAGGAAACAGTCGTGATGGACTCAGACGAAAGCGCCCCAAAGGTGCACTATATTTGCCAAACCTACGTTGAAAAGAAGGTTGGGCACGCACAACAGGCCAGCCTGCAGGTTGATAAGCAATTCCAATACTCGACGGCTTCACAAGCGCAAGAACGAGCAGAGCGCGAAAGCCGCTCCGAGAATTGTGCCGGTGCTGACGCGTACATGGTTGTGGAGGATCCAAATTCTGGTGAGGTCGGCACGCCGACCTTCTTGGTAAGGCTTGGGTCAGTCCCAGAATTCGATGCGTTCTGAACCGGATAGATTTTGTCGCAGAGCAAATAGTGCAGAATAATCTCTATGCTTCAACAGCAGCAATATAGGGGCTGTACGGCAGTGGGGGCGTGGTCAGTCAATGCCTCTGAGCCGCCGATGGCGGTCAGCCGTGCAGGTGTTCCTTTAGCCTTGTGGGTGATACCAAACCTTTAGATGACCGTCGCAAATCCCTGCATGGCGGCGCGTCACCGAGACATCATCGATGTGCAGCGCGGTAAGGGGAAATAGATGCAGCGCGATATCGCATAATTGTTGGTATAGCGTCGGCGCGGTCAGTTTGCGCCATTAGGCGGCCAACGCGGCTTTCCCTGATGATCACACGGATACGATCTACCGTTGATGCCGTCTAGCTGACCAAGTCCATTATGACGGATCTCTGCATTCGTTGTTTGTTGTGCGAAATCTTAGTTTAGGCTTGGATATGGCAGCGCTTATGCAATCCTCTATGAATGTTATCGCTGTACGGACCTGTCCGAATATTGAGGCTTCAGTAGTTTTCGTTGGCTGTTCGCACAATGTGTTTCCAGTGGTATTTTCCGTCTATTCTTCAATATCGTTGCGGACATTGACCCGGACCAAGTTGCGTTTGAGCAGGTGTAGGGACGCTGAAGTTGATCATTCTTAAAATTGAGCGATCACTCAAGTTTTTTATTGAGTAATCGCTCAATAATCTCTATTTGAGGTTCAGACGAAACACGGAACGGAGCATTAGAATCTATATGACAAACTTCACTATCCACACTCTTGATACGGCCCCCACTGACGCTAAGCCTGCACTGGAAACATCGTTCAAGAACAATGGCCGCATCCCTGGTTTGCACGGCGTAATGGCCGATGCACCGGGTCTTTTGGCGGCCTATAATTTTGCGCATCAGCAATTCATGGCGACCAGCCTTGACGCAGAGGAAAAGACCGTTGTTTGGCAATCTGTCAACGTAGAGCAGAATTGCCACTATTGCGTGCCCGCACACACAGGTATCGCGAAGATGATGAAGGTGGATGATGCGATCACCGAGGCACTTCGCAACGAGACACCGCTGCCAACGGCCAAGCTTGAGGCACTGCGGAACTTTACCCTTAGCGTTGTTCGAAATCGCGGGTTTGTGGTCTCGTCTGATACACAGGCTTTCCTTGATGCGGGCTACACAGAGCGTAACATCCTAGAGGTGATCTTGGGCGTGTCCCAAAAGGTTATGTCAAACTACACAAACCATTTTGCCCAGACACCTGTCGATGAGGTGTTCCAAAAATTCGCTTGGCAAAAAGCAGAATAATGAAAACAGATGGCCTGCGAAAACGGCAGGCCGTCACCATTATTTGAAATTTGAAATGCGACATGCCAAAAATACTGAAACGCTTGGCGCAGTGTGGTGATCCTTCGCCGGTTCGCCCATTGGGTCAAAATCTGATTGGCTTTGACCCTTTGCTGAGTGACTTTAGGTGCGCTGTGACGGCGCAGTGTTTGCATAGATAAGACATGCCCCAGGAGGCGATATGACCGGACAAGCATCCCCGATGAGGATTGATATCATTTCAGATGTGATGTGCCCTTGGTGCGTCATCGGCTATCGCCAGCTTGCTATTGCGTTAGACGCAAAAGGCGTGACGCATGAGATCCACTGGCATCCGTTTGAGCTGAACCCAAATATGCCGCCAGCGGGTCAAGACATGCGTGAGCATGTAGCTGAAAAATACGGCACAACGCCCGCACAATCAGACGCAAGCCGCGCGCAAATGTCTGCGCTTGGTGACGAGCTTGGCTTTTCGTTTGGTTTTGCTGAGGGTTTTCGTATGCACAATACCTTTAACACGCATCAGTTGCTTCACTGGGCGGACGGACAGGGGCGTAAACACGACCTCAAACAAGCCTTGTTCACCGCACATTTCACCAACGGACGTGACCTGTCTGATACCAGTGTTCTGGCTGATATCGCGGCTGAAATTGGACTGGACCGAACAGAGGCTGCCGCAGTTGTGACCGACCAGAGATTTGCCAGCGATGTGCGCCAAGAACAGAATTTCTGGACGCAGCAAGGTATTCAAGGGGTGCCTGCCGTCGTGTTTGATCGGCAGCATTTGGTGACGGGCGCGCAGGGTGTTGATAGATATTCGAGCATTCTTGATCAGCTAGGACAGATGCGTGGTTAGGAATTTGGGTAAAGTCGGAAGGAAACGGCATGCCTCGCGCAGCAAGATATGATCGCGACGCCGCATTGGATGCGGCCATGACGCTTTTTTGGGACAAAGGTTACCATGCGACATCCCTTAAGGACCTTGAGGCGACGCTGAACATGAAACCGGGCAGTATCTATGCCGCGTTTGACAGCAAAGAACATTTATATCTTTTGGCGCTTGAACGTTATTTCGAACAGTCGCGTGCCGGATTTCGAGCGATGATGTTGCGCGCACGGTCGCCCCTCACAGGGCTTGCAAGTCATTTCCGCTCTTACGCTCAGCTCGCGCCGAAGGACAAAGCCCGCCAAGCCTGCATGTTGACCAAAACGCTTATCGATACGCGCACAACAGAACCCGCAATTGTTGAAAAGGCGCGCGATTATATGCAAGCGATGCAGCAAGAGTTCAGCGCATGTTTCTCGCGAGCCATCACGCAAGGCGAACTTGCCGGGACGGCTGATCCAAACCGGCTCGCGCGCAGGTTTCAGGCCAATATAGCGGCGCTCCGGTTGGAGCTCGCATGGGGCGCGGTTGCAGATCACGTGCTTACCTTGGCAGAAGACATGGCTATAGAAATTGAGGCATTACGGACCACCGAAAACTGAGATTTGCAGTGTAAGTTATGGCTGCATTTTCGGACGTAGGTAGTTTGTGAATGGCGTGTCTGACGTCAGCGCTTATGGGTCTGAATAAGGCGCATGAGCCAACGGCAACTCAAAGCATAACTGAGTCAGAACATAGTGAAATGGTCATCACTTCGAACGTCATCGACCGGGCCGAAGATGATTGGGCACCGCTGCATTCAGAGCCGGAGTTTGGAAATGTCGAAACCGTCGCCGCTCTGATCAATGCCGGTGCAGACATTGAGGGAAACTACCGCCAGACTGGCCTACGGCCAATGTGCCTTGTAACGCGTCAGCTATACGGAGAGCACACGCTCCAAGACGCCACCAAACTGACCGATGTTTCACCGAGATTTACACTAGCAAGGGGCTTTGTTGCGCAAATCGGCCTGAGGGTGAGCTTCCCCTTTCCCCAGACGGACTTAGCCTACTGCCTCTGTGACAGGTATGCCAAGAGCGGTGTAGCGGTTGAGGACTGCGATGCGGATTTGGATTTCCGCGACCTGCCTTTCGAAGTCCCGCGCCATGAGCGATTGGCCCAGTAATTTCAGACAATGCATTTTCGTTTCGTTTCGTTTCGACGCGGCTTCGGCGATGGTATCCGCTCCAGCGTCGCCACAGCGCGCGGCCCAGATACCGGTGCGCATTGACCGCATCGTTACGGGCAATTGCTCCGGCGCTCGTCGGCTTCCAGGGCTTGGCATTCTTGCGCGGTGGGATCACCGCATGGGCATCTCGGGCGGCAATCGCCTCGTGGCATTTACGGGTGTCATACGCCCCGTCTGCGGTGACATTGCTGATGTCTTGGTCCGGGGGGATTTGGTTCAGAAGTTCTGGCAACACGGGAGCATCCATTGCCCGGCAGCACATGCTTGGATAGCGTTCACAAACCTTCAAAAACCACATCGGTTTTGAACGGGGTTTGTGTCAGCATAAAACAGAGCAGGGCGAGCATGGTGCCAAAAACGAGGGTTTTTGGAAAGCACCGCAAGGTCTGGTCTGCGGACAAAGCGGGCCTTCGCCGCAATAGCTTCACCCAACCACTTCAGCCATTAGTGCCGAGCGCAGCACTCTTGAAGCGCCATCGTTGATATGTGGATAGAGTGAGGCTTTGCGGTAAAGAACATGGTAGTACTTGGCTTCTCCTAATGCAAAGCAAGTGCTATTCGTCCACTATCAAACAAATGCAAGCACTTAAGAGCTAACAGCAGGTAACAATTTTATGGCAGGAACTGACGACGACATCGAAGAACCGCAAGCGGATGGACCTGAAGCTGAAGGCGACGATCCAGCACAACCAAAAGGCCGTCGCCGTTCATTTGGAAAAGTTCGGCGCGAGCTGAGCGAAGACGAATTAGTTATTCCATCCCGGATGATCACATAGACCCTCGGCGTTCTGCGTTTTTCATGGCAAGATCGGTTCTGAGGGACATTCGGAGCGGGGTTCGGGCATGTTGATCCATCTTCACAAGCAGGCGACGACGACGC